>NZ_JAUZUU010000004.1:0-258677 GCF_031844225.1 Acinetobacter sp. RRD8 | reverse complement strand
CCTGTATATTTTTATGGCTACCTTTATAGGGTTAATTATGAACAGTAAGTGTCAACAGACCCTAATAGTATGAATAGACTGATAAAAATCAGTTCAAATAATGAGCTAACTTTCATTTCAATGAATCAGCTTTATAAATATGCATTAAAAAAGCCAGCTGCCACCAAAGCAACTGACTTTTAAGATTTGAACAAACAAAGTGTTTAAAACACCTGTTTAACCTGCGTAATGAATGCTGACCGACTTGATACGATTGCTTTCAATTTCAGTGACTTTGAACTGAACACCTTGATAATTTAACTCGGTACCCACTTCAACCGTACTGTTGGTTTTATCCAGAATCAAACCCGCCACACTGATATAACCAGCATCTTCATCAATCAGATCAATCATGCCAAGCTCAAGCTCAAGCTGATACAAGTCTAACATGCCCGATGCGATCCAGTGCGTATCATCCACTTTCACCAGATCCAGCTGTTCGTCTGCATCCGGGAATTCACCAGCAATTGCTTCAAATACATCCAGCGGTGAAATCAGACCCTGTACATTACCAAACTCGTCACTCACCAAGACCAAAGAACCTTTAGAAGTACGCAAGGTATTAATCGCGTCAATAACTTTCATCTTTTCAAAGATATAAATTGGGCGATGACGTTTAATCAGTGCTTTTAATTCTTCCGGCTCTTCCAGTACATCCAATAATTCTTTGGCACGTACTACGCTAATCACCTTATCTAGGCTACCGCGACATACCGGGAACAGACTGTGTGGAACAGACAGAATTTTTTCACGGATCTGTTCTGGGCTATCTTCCAGATCAACCCATGAAATCTGACCGCGCGGCGTCATGATCGAAGCGACTGAACGCTCTGCAAGGGTAAGCACCCCACCAATCATATAGCGTTCTTCATCTGCAAAGGTTTCTTGTGCCTGATTATTTTGACTGTCGGTCGTCTCTAGCTTGCCACCCATTAACTTCAGGATCGAGTCAGCCGTACGATGACGCAAAGGAATCTTGGATTCATGTTTAGCAGCATTACGCTGACCGAACTGGTTGAATGCTTCGATTATGATCGCAACACCAATACCTGAATAGATATAGCCTTTTGGAATATGGAAACCAAAACCTTCTGCAATCAGGCTGATACCAATCAAAAGTAGGAAGCTTAAACACAGAATCACCACGGTTGGATGGCGATTCACAAAGTTGGTCAATGGTTTCGATGCCAGTAGCATCACGCCCATTGCGACAATCATGGCAGCCATCATGACATAAATATTGTCGACCATACCAATGGCGGTAATCACTGAATCTAAAGAGAAAACAGCATCTAAAACAACAATCTGTGCAACAACAGCAGTGAAACTTGCATATACCACATTGGTAGACACTGTGACTTCAGGTTTACCTTCAATCTTTTCATGCAGCTCAGTAACGGCCTTATACACCAGGAACAAGCCACCAAATAACAAGATCAGGTCCCGACCGGAGAAGGTCCAGTCAAACACAGTAATCAATGGTTGTGTCAAAGTGACCAACCAGGCAATCGCAAATAACAGGCCTAGACGCATGAATAATGCGAGAGACAAACCAATAACACGTGCTTTATCGCGTTGTTCAGGAGGAAGTTTTTCAGCCAGAATGGCAATGAAGACTAGGTTATCAATACCTAAAACAATTTCAAGAATAATAAGAGTAATTAAACCTACCCAGATTCCGGGATCTAATAAAAATTCCATTAGAGAATGACCCCGTTCGAGTAAGCTAGAAATAGAGATGGAAGATCAACGCACGGCGAGGGATCCATTAAAATTTAACCTATGCAACTTAAGACTATTCCATTATGCATAAACTGAGTATTTTGTAATGTATTAATTTACAAAAAAATTACATGATCATGATTTTATTGAGACTTTTATGACCAACTGATTGATGCTGAAACTGATTAATTTTAATTTTTTCTACATCATGTATTCGAATTGAATTAAAAATAAACAGAATTTAGTTTGATTAGGCTATTATTTTTAAGGTCACTTAAAGATTAGAGCATAAACTATTTTTTTATTGAAAGAACAATCACTTAAAAATATAGCTGTAAATAATCATTTACTATATTGACTAAAACCACTCAATCACCCTATATTTCTTAAATCGATTAATTTATTGAAATACAATTACTTGCATTAAAACCTATTCAGACAGGCTGCTTAAGAACAATAAAAAGTCTTGGAAAACATTTCTACTCACGAAATACATAATGAGGAATTAAATTTATACAAAATATTATCGCCTTTCATCCGATTTTAAAGAACAATCTTCGCGCCAGATAAGGCTCACATGCAGAACTGATCAACTCCTTGGGATGTTAAGCAAAACTAAAAAGTGTTAGCGCTTTAACATTTTTAAAATAAAGGTTGAAATATGCATAAACTTTTTCATAAAATGAACGGACCCTAGAAAAATAAATACAAGGAACATTTCATGACTAAGAAATATGCAAAATTTTTGCCGTGTACGGAAGAATTTAATTTAGAAAACTTTCCATATTATTGGGTAACTCAGGTTCATGCTCAATACGTCGTTAATGTCGATCATGCACTAAAAAAGTATGGTGTTGACAATTCCCGCCGCCGCATCCTTCTTGCACTAAAAGCCAAACCGCATGCCAGTGTTTCTGATTTGTCAGAGATGGTTGTTTCTAAAATGTCGACCACGACTAAAATTGTCTACCGCTTAAAAGACGAAGGTCTGGTTGAAACCTATTCATGTGAGGATGACGCACGGATTACCCGAGTATTTTTGACTGACAAAGGCATGCAAATGACACATAAGATCAATGATCTGACCAATGTCGTACTGGAACAGTCATTTGAAGGCCTAACGCCTTTGCAAATTGAAAAAACCATGGAAAGTTTACGTCATATTTTCAAAAATTTAGCTCGTTAAGAGACCTACTTTTTATTTTAAATAGACGCTGGCGAATTGGCGCATACTTTACAATAATAAATAATTCGCCAGAGCTTTCTAAAAATCAAAAAAGTTCAGTTGTGGACTGACTTTTTTGATTTTTTCTTTTGGTACATGTGAGCATTCAAACTCTTCTACCGGAAAGCCCTCTACAAAGCTACGAATATCCGGATGCCTTAGCGTTAGCCATTCTTGCAGTCGCTGCTGTGGAATCACAATAACCGAGCGTTTGATATTACCCGGCTCATGAAACTCCTTCATCATGGGATGGTCAATTGCATCCATGGTAATCATACTGGCAGAGCGTACAATTTCCCCTTGTACCCGAGCAATCTCATACACAGCTGCAATAAAAGTCGCCTGACCATCTTTACGTCTTACACCCCAACGCTGCGGTTTATTATCAAAATATTTGGACTCATAAAATTCCGATACCGGAATGACGCCAAAATGACATTTGACAGTGGCTTCAGCAAAGGTTGGCTTTTGCAGTAAAGTTTCATTTCTGGCGTTATAGGTCTTGGTACCTATAGTTTTGTCTTCTGCCCATTTCGGAATGAGTCCAAAATTCACGGAACGCCATTCCAGTCCTTGAGCTGAATGAAATAAAAGCGGTGTAACATAATTGGGATAGACCTCCTCTGGATATTCAAAAGGAATTTCTGGCAATCCCAGGTTATGCAACTGCTCTAAGGTTAAAGGCTTAAAATTGGCGCACATGGTTCATATATGTAAATCATTCGACCATAACATTATACCGTGATGCCAAGTCGAAGCCTGTCGTATTTCTATAGTTTTAGGCGCGTTGACTGTTATGAATTCGGTACCGTCAACCAATGTGTCCGGGTAAACTCTTCAAAAATCCAGCGACCATTGAAACGACCCAATCCTGAATTTTTCTCGCCGCCAAAGGGTGCATTTGACTGGTCTGCCACACTAATGCCATTAATATGTGTCATACCGATATCCAGTTGTGCGGCAAACGCGCTGCCTCGCTCGATGTTTGAGGTACATACTGCACTGGATAAACCAAACTCGGTCGCATTGGCCAGGTTTAAAGCATGTGCTTCATTCCGGGCTTTTAAGATAGGTAAAATCGGACCGAAGCTTTCTTGCTGCGCCAGATCGGAATCTTCCGCGACATCAATAAAAATATGCGGATAGACCAGATTCCCTTCAATTCCTCCTTCATACACCAGTTGTGCGCCCTGCTCGCTGCCTGTTTGAATGATCTGTTGATGCTTTTCAACCTGACTCTGATTAATGATCGGACCGATCACGGTATCTTCCAGATTTGGATCACCCACCGGAATCATTTTGATCCGATCCAGGAGCTTATCTACATAAGCATCATGGATAGAGGCATCGACAATGACCCGGTTAGTACTCATGCAAATTTGTCCCTGATGCATAAAACGCCCCATCAGCGTTAGTTCAACCGCAAGATCAAGATCGGCATCATCCAGAATGACCAAAGGTGCATTGCCACCCAGTTCAAGTGCCAGACGTTTGATTCTCGAACTGGCTAGAGCCTTACTGCCAACACTTTTTCCCACTTCGGTGGAGCCGGTAAATGAAATCATTTTCGGCACTGAATGCTCAACAAAATAATCCCCGATTTCACTGCCAGCACCGGCAACAATATTCAGTGCACCTGCAGGCAAACCTGCCTCTTCAAATAATTTACCAATTAAGGTGCCGCCAGTCACTGGTGTATCACTGGCTGGCTTCAGCACAACGGTATTACCACAGGCAATTGCAGTTGCCACTGAACGTAAGGATAAATGAAATGGAAAGTTCCATGGACTAATGACAGCAATCACGCCTAAGGGCTTGCGCAAAACCATACTTTTACGTGCCGGATCCTTACTTTCCAGCTGTTCTGTTTGGATCCAGTCTGGAAAAGCCAGACTTTCCTGAATGATGCCCAGAGCAGCATCCACCTCAACGCCGGCTTTAATGCGCGTACTGCCTGATTCAATAATGAGCCAGTCAATGATTTCGTCCCGACGCTGCTGAATGATCGCGATTAAATTTTGCAGCACTGTTTTACGTACTTCAATGGATTTCAAGCCCCCCTGCTGGAAAGCCTGCTCTGCTGCGGTATAAGCACTGTCGACATCGACAGAACTGGCAGCTGCCATGCTAAAAATTTCGCTCTGGGTATAGGGGTTGATATTTTTTATTGTTCTGGTTGAAGTACCGGCTTGCCACTGACCATGAATAAACTGCTGGTCTAAATTTTGATATACCGTTGTCATTTTATTGTTTCCTCGCATGCTTTGCCCCACTTTAAAAGTTCGGCTGGAAAATTTCTAGTCAGAACGACAGCGGCTTACCATTAGACAATAAAAAAGCCTCCGAAGAGGCTTTTTTAAGCTAGACAGGATTAATCACCTGTATAACCTTTTAACTTTAAACGCGCTGCATGTAGAAGCGGCTCGGTATAACCTGATGGCTGCTCACCACCTTTAAAGATCAGGTCAGATGCTGCCTGGAATGCAATATTGTTGGCAAAGTCAGCAGACATTGGTGTATACAGTGGATCATTGGCATTTTGCTCATCCACAATTTTCGCCATACGTTGCATGACTTCTTCTACCTGTTCACGACTTACGATACCGTGACGCAACCAGTTCGCAACATGTTGTGAAGAAATACGTAAAGTCGCACGGTCTTCCATTAAACCGACATCATTGATGTCTGGAACTTTAGAACAACCTACACCCAAATCTACCCAGCGAACCACATAACCTAAAATACCTTGACAGTTATTTTCGAGTTCTTTGGTTTTTTCTTCTTCAGACCAGTTAGTGTCTTTCGCCAATGGTGGTGTCAACAAATCATCTAGAGATAAAGGCTGAGTCGACAATAATTCTTGCTGACGGTCTGCAACATTAATCTGGTGATAGTGAATCGCGTGAATCACCGCACCTGTAGGTGATGGAACCCATGCACAGCTCGCACCCGCTTCAGGATGTTCAGTTTTGGTTTTGTACATGTCAAGCAGCATGTCTGGCTTTGGCCACATGCCTTTACCGATTTGTGCTTTACCACGTAAACCTGCTTGCAGACCAATCATCACGTTACGGTTTTCATAAGCCGGGAACCAGATTTGGCCTTTTACTTCGCCTTTACGAACGAATGGACCAGCTTCCATAAAGGTATGGATTTCATCGCCGGTACGGTCCATGAAACCTGTATTGATGAAGATCGTACGATCTTTGGCTTGTGCAATACAGTTCTTCAAGTTCACAGAAGTACGGCGTTCTTCATCCATAATCCCGATTTTTAAAGTTTTTGCAGGTAAGCCAAGTGCCTGTTCTGCACGTTCAAACAATTCAACGGCAAATGCCACTTCTTCAGGACCATGCATTTTCGGCTTAACGATATACATTGAACCTTGACGCGAGTTCTTGATCGTGTTTTCACCTTTGATGTCTGCAAAAGACAACAATGGCGTAACCAATGCATCCATGATGCCTTCATAGATTTCTGCGCCATCTACCAGAATCGCAGGGTTTGTCATTAAATGACCAACATTACGCAGCAACATCAATGAACGGCCGTGAACTTTAGTTTCACCACCTTCTACATTTTTGAAAGTACGGTCTTCATTCAGTTTACGGGTAACAGTTTTACCGTTTTTCTCAATAGACTCTTCTAAAGTACCTTTCATCAGGCCTAACCAGTTACGGTAGCCTTCTACTTTCTCTTCAGCATCAACAGCTGCAATCGAGTCTTCCAAGTCCTGAATGGTCGTAACCGCAGCTTCAAGAACTACATCTTTTACACCAGCGGCATCAGTTTGGCCAATCGGGCTGCTGGCATCAATTTGCACAATAGCGTGCAGACCATTATTTTTAAATACGATTTCAGTCGGTGCTGAAGCTTCGCCATTGTAGCCAACGAATTTAGCTGCATCTGCCACAGTTGTTTTTGAACCGTCTTTTAGGGTAACAACCAGTGCATTAGCTTCAACTGCGTATTGAGTTGCATCTGCATGCGAACCTTGTGCCAATGGGAAAGTTTCGTCGAGGAAATTCTTTGCAAATGCGACAACTTTTTCACCACGTTTCGGGTTATAGCCTTTGCCTTTTTCCGCGCCATCTTCTTCAGAGATGACATCGAAGCCATAAAGTGCATCGTACAAAGAACCCCAACGTGCGTTTGCAGCGTTCAAGCAGTAACGTGCATTACGTACTGGTACCACCAACTGTGGACCTGCCAGTATTGCAATTTCTTCATCTACATTTTCAGTGCTGATTTGAAAATCTTCTACTTCTGGTAACAAGTAGCCAATTTCAGTCAAGAAAGCTTTGTAAGCTTGTAATTCAAATGTGTTATTGCGGTGCCATTCATCAATTTTCGCCTGAATGTCATCACGCTTAGCCAAAAGTGCTTTATTTTTAGGGCTAAGATCAACAACGACTTGTTCAAAGTTTTTCCAGTATGTTTCGCTGTCTAAACCAGAACCTGGTAGTGCTTCATTTTCGATGAAATCGTAAAGTTCTTTAGCAATCGCTAACTTGCCTTTTTGAATACGTGCAGTCATTGTCTTTCCTGATATTGCTACTTTTTATACAAGAGATTCTAGTATACCGATTAAAATCTAGCTGAATAGTATTATCACATTGCTAAATACTGAGCATTTTTTCTAATATGAATACCCTCATAAACATATTTGATCTTTCTCAGTTACAAATAGATATCATTCTGCTAAATACCCTAATGACAGTGTATAAAGTTTTCGAAATGTAGAAATTAGACTTAAGTTCAGATTTTCGAGTAAAAATTATGCATTCTAGTTATACACGATCACATTTAGACCAAGATTAAGCCATGTTTAATCAGGCTTGTCGATAATTTAAGTCCCTATTTTTATAAAAAAAGCGCTGGTAAATGACCAGCGCTTTTATTCTTAGTCTCCGTTCACGGAGGCGATTTTCTCAATCTGGCGATGTTCAGAATTCAGGTATTCATCCGACTGCATTTCCAGCAAACGGGAACGGGTCCGTTCAATTTCAAAGGCCAGTTTTTCACCCTGGTAAATATCCACGATATTATCTTCTGAGGTTAAGAGTAACTTGACGCCACGGTCATAAAATTCATCGACCAGATAAATAAAACGGCGCGTTCCATCATTCAGGAAATCGGTCAGGTGTGGCACATTACTCACCAAAACCGTATTATAAATATTGGCGATTTCAATAAAATCAGCCGGACTGCGTGGCTTTAAACACAGTTCAGAAAATTCACACCACAATACATCTTCAGTATGTGACACGGTTTCAACAATACGGTTGTTGATAATAATCGGCTCTTCAGAACAGGTCTGAGTCTGGGTCAAAGCGCTAAAACGTTGAGCAATCCAGTTTTTATGATCATGCGTTAACGGGAATTTAAACAATTGTGCCTGTTTTAGAACCCGTAGACGGTAATCGACTCCGGCATCAACATTTAAGACCACACAGTTTTTCTTGACCAGTTCGATGGTAGGCATAAAACGGTCACGGTGAATGCCGTTCTTATATAAACCGTCCGGTGCGATATTCGAAGTAGCGACCAAGGTGATACCACGTTCAAACAGCTTCTGGAACAGATCGCTCAGGATCATTGCATCCGTCACGTTAGACACAAAAAATTCATCAAAACAGATGATGACCGCTTCTTTATAAATTCGATCCGCCACGATATCTAGCGGATTACGCTGTCCGGATAATTTGTTTAACTCACGATGCACATGCTGCATAAAATGGTGAAAATGCATCCGGCTTTTACGGCGAAACGGAATCGAATCGTAAAACTGATCCATTAACCAAGTTTTTCCACGCCCCACACCACCCCACATGTACACCCCTTTCGGAGATGTCTGACGGCGAAAGCGGCGAAATGCTTTTTTCGATGCCTTAAAACGCTGAATCAATTCCAGCCAGACACGATTCAGTTCATGTACTGCCATTGCCTGTGCTTCATCAGGCATAAACTGTCCCGAAGAGATCGCTTGTGCATAACGTTCTGCAGGAGAAATCGGACTAAAAGCGGTGCTGTGCTGTGAATTAAAATCGGACATAGAATTTCGTACTATTTGGGATCAATTTAATTATAGCGGAGTTTAATCAACACGCTATAACACTTTGGCATAAACTAACTTAGGCTATTTTATATATTGCCGAGGACTTTGCCCAAACCAGCGTTTAAAGGCATGGTTAAAAGCGGCCGGCTCGGAATAGCCTAATAATTCTGCAATCATTTCAATCGAATACTGTTTATATTCAATCAGTCGCAAAGCCTTATCTTTAATAATTTCTTCGCGAATCTGCTTATAACTGGTATCACACTGCTGTAACTGATGCCGCAAGGTTCGTTCCGGAATATTCAACGCCTGTGCCGTTTCAGCCATGCTCGGCATCAGGCCGCTTTGGATT
Organism: Acinetobacter sp. RRD8; assembly: GCF_031844225.1. Taxonomy (GTDB): domain Bacteria; phylum Pseudomonadota; class Gammaproteobacteria; order Pseudomonadales; family Moraxellaceae; genus Acinetobacter. Next base: position 249,281 of record NZ_JAUZUU010000004.1, on the reverse strand, counting down.
TCCAGATAATCCTGCACACGCTGCACCACAGTCGGCGTCTGCTCATCCTGTTGCAAACGCTCCAGTTCAGCCAGACATTTGGCTTCATAGACAGCAAAAGTGACCGCATCTGCAGAAGGAATTTTAATATCCAACACTGCTTCATCAAACCAGAATGCTGCCCGAGATGCATCAAACTGTACCTGTGTTCCATAATAATCATGATAGACCTTTAAGGTATTCAGATCTTCTGGATAGGCAAATGGCAACTCGATCCGCAAATCAGGTTTGGATAAGCCCATCAATTTGTAGATTTCCCGGATAAACTTAAACGTTCCGGAAATCTCTGCCTGTGCCAGCAACATTCTCAAATGATCATCCTGCTGCTTGGCTCGATAACATAGCGCGCTATGATGCTCGCTTTGCTGCAAGGCCAACTGACCGGTCAAATGCGTCAACTGCTGAAAACGGATCACCTGATTCAATGCATCACGTACCGTAGGACTGGTCACCAGCAACATGAGTAAGGGACCATAACCTGCCAAAGCATAATGCTGGCCAATCAATAATCCCTGTTCAGGTTGGATTTCCTGTCCCACCACCTTAAGCACATCATGTTCCAGACTCGGATGGATCACCGAGCTTGGATCAAAGGCATCTACACGCAGCCCAATGTTTTGCAGTTTCTGATCGACCTCCATGCCAGCCTTGCGCATTCCTTGAATCAAATACATCAGACTGAGAACAGAACGTTTCATAACCATACAAATACAATGTGATTATTCTAGTTGTACTATAAAAATAATGTGTCGGCTATTGCCGTTTAGATCAATTTTCTGTCTAATCACCAGGGAGCAAATTACGATAAATATCCAACATTAAAATAAGTAAGGAATGTAGTGATGCTAGATCATGCCACCGCTACACGCTCCCCCCCTCATACCAAAGTTGCCATTATTGGAGCTGGTTGCGGAGGGATTGCCATGGCAATACGTTTACAACAGCATGGTATTTATGATTTTATTATTCTTGAAAAAGGTAGCGATTTTGGCGGAACCTGGCGGGACAATCAGTACCCTGGAGCAGCCTGTGATGTGCAATCACATTTATATTCCTTGTCATTTGCACCGAAAAGCAATTGGTCCAAACGTTATGCGGAAGCACCCGAGATATTTTCTTATATTCAGGATCTGGTGACCGATTATAACCTGCGTGCTTTTTGCCGTTTAAATACCGAAGTACTGGCAGCACATTACCAGGCAGAACGCTGTCTATGGCAATTACAGCTACAGGATCAAAGTATCCTTGAAGCCCAGTTTGTTATATTCGCTTCCGGACCTTTACATATTCCGCAAATCCCAGATATTCTCGGTATTGAGAAATTCCAAGGCAAAGTCTTTCATTCTGCGCAATTGGATCACACTTATGACCCGACTGGCAAAAATGTCGCATCGATTGGAACAGGTGGCAGCGCCATTCAATATATTCCGGAAATTGCCCCGAAATGCAAACAACTGTATGTCATGCAACGTACTGCGGCTTGGGTCATTCCTCGGGATGAACGTGCCTACCCGAATCTTGAAAAGAAACTCTTTAAAAAATATGACTGGTTTAGAAAGCTACACCGTGCCCGCCTGTATTGGTCAAATGAATCGCGTGTGGTACCGATTGTCAAACCGGGCATTATGAAATTCACCCAAAAACTGGCAGAACTATTCATTAAATATGAGGTCAAAAACCCTGAATTGGCCAAGAAACTAACTCCCGATTACATCATGGGCTGCAAACGTATTCTGGTTTCAAATAAATACTTCCCGACGTTTAACCGCCATAATGTGGAACTGGTGACCGAGAAGATTCAGGAACTGACTGAACACAGTATCATTACACAAGATGGAAAAGAGCGGCCGATTGACTGTCTGATTTATGGCACCGGATTCATTACCGATCCACGTATCTATATGAAGAATTTTCAATGTACCGGGCTTGATGGCGTAGAACTGAATGAAATGTGGAAACAAGGTGCTGAAAGCTATTATGGAATTTGCGTGAAAGACTTTCCAAACCTGTTTCAGTTACTGGGGCCAAATACCCTATTGGCACACAATTCTGTCATTTTTATGATTGAGGCACAAGTTGAATATATTTTGTAATTGATGCAACTGGTCGATCAATCCCAAAGCGATGCCATTATGGTTAAAGACCAGGCACAAGATACATTTAATCAGCAGGTGCAACATATGTTTGAAAAGACCGTGTGGCAATCTGGCTGTGTCAACTGGTATCAGCAGGAAGGTGGCAAGAACTTTGCCTTATGGCCAACTTATACCTGGAAATACTGGCTCAAAACCAAAAAGCCAAATGCCAAATGCCAAATGCCAAATGCCACAGATTATCGATTATTGAATAAAGTCGCCTAAAAGCTTTTACCATCTGACATCAAGCGGTGGCATAATTTATAGGTAATTTTTTCAATCCATTAAATTTATGCAATCGCTTTGGCTTATCTTTCAGCTTCTATTCTGTCTAGCACTCGGTTTTGCCATGGCAAAACAAATTCCGCTTTCGATTATTAAAATCTGTTTCAAGCTATTGCCCTATTTTAGCTATGTTTTATTGATTGCAATTGCCTTTGAATTTTCACAATTGGTAGATGAATTGCAGCATCCTCTCCAGATTTTGAGTACGTCGATCAGCATTGCCTTTCTGACCTCGCTCGGTGCTTTTGCATTTTGCTATCTACTATTTAAATGGGCAGGTTATCTTCCGAGTTCCGGTCGGGTATCCGTCGACCTGGTGCTTAAATCCCTACTGAACATGAGCTATGCCTTTTTGGCTCTCGCAGGCGGATATTGTTTACATACGGGCTTGAATCTATTTGATCTATCCGTGCAAATCAGCACCTGGCATTTGTTGCTGGTATTTATGTTCATGATTGGCCTGGATCTGGCTTATTCACCTTTAGATCGTTCCTGGTTAAATTTTAAAATTCTCTTAGTTCCGATTGGTTGTATTTTTGGTTCATTATTTGCAGTCATGCTTTATTCATTCTGGAATACAGACATCAGTCTAAAAGATTTGATCATGCTGTCACAAGGCTATGGATTTTACTCAATGTCAGGTGTTGTCGTAACAGAACTCAGAAATGCAGAACTCGGCAGTATCGCGCTAATGAATGACCTGTTTAGAGAAATTTTTGCCATCTTACTCATGTATTGTATGGGCTGGAGATACCCAAGATCCGCCATTTCCGCAGCGGGTGCAACTGCGATGGATGTGACTCTACCGATGGTTAAACAGGCCTGTGGGCATGATTTTATTCCACATGCCATGGTCAGTGGTTTTATTTTGTCACTGTTAGCACCAGTCATGGTGAGTGTACTGGCAGCGATTTAATTACTTTATCACTTTCTCAATCTCACTAAATTCCTCTTTTATAAAGAGGAACTCTCCTCCCTGATTTAGTTTAAAAGCAGAATTTTAAAACGAAGCACAAGCAAGTAGGCCGAGGGGGCTGACTAAAAACTTAAATCAATATCACTTAAGGCATCGCCTACTGTTTCAATAACATCCGAAGCAAGACTGATGGCATTAGATGCCAAACTGACCACATCGATCCCCGCTGTCCGATCTGCTGAGCTTGCCTGCTGTTGTTGCTATTCTTGTTGCTTAAGCTGTTCCGCCTGTTGAATATTTTGAATCACGTCATTCTGTACTTTTTCTAATTGTGGTTCAGATGAAGTCATCATTTTTCCTTTTTATTTTATAACCATTTTTTCAATATATAAAAAAAGCCTTTCGACTGAAAGGCTTTTTGTCATTCAAACCGTATTAAAGCGTTGCCAAAATATCTTTCAAAGTCTGACGCATATTTTTAGACTGGGTAATCGGGCGACCAATTACCAGATGTGTTGAGCCATCTAGCATTGCCTGTTTCGGTGTCACAATACGTTTCTGGTCATCTGCATTCGACCCTTCTGGACGAATGCCGGGTGTCACTAATGCAAAGTCTTTTCCAATCGTTTCACGTAACATTTTCGCTTCTTGAGCTGAGCAAACCACCCCATCTAGACCACTGTCTTTTGTCAGTTGTGCCAGACGTTTTACATGCTCATTTGGCTCAATATCCAGACCAATATCTTTCAAGTCTTCACGGCCCATTGACGTCAATACAGTCACTGCAATCAACTGAGTTTTATAATTACCCGCTTGCAAACGCTCTACACAGGTTTCCATCATCTTGCGGCCACCTGAGGCATGCACATTGACCATCCACACACCCAAATCTGCTGCCGCGCATACTGCCTGTGCTGTTGTATTTGGAATATCATGAAATTTCAGATCCAGAAATACATCAAAGCCTTTATCTTGAAGTGCTTTGACAATAATTGGACCTTCATGGGTAAATAACTCTTTACCAACTTTAAGTCGACACAAGGCAGGATCTAACTGTTCTGCAATGGCTAAGGCATCAAATTGGCTTTTGGCATCTAGTGCGACGATGATACTCAAGAGATTACCCCTTCATATAGGCAAAAAATAAGCCCATTATAATGGGCTTTGATTTTCATTGGTAATATCTAATACAGTTTTTTCATGCCGGGTATGGGCTGCTGCTTCAGCGGCCATTAACTTGGCTGTATTCAACTGTTCCTTACGTAGATGTTCAATGTCTTTACGCAGTCGTTTAATTTCCCAATTCGTCTGAAAAACCCGGAAGATCTGAACGCCCAATAACAGGCCCAAAACGACACCTAAAGATAATGTGAGGAGAAGTAATAATCCCAGGCGCATTGCGGGAACTTGAGTAAATAACAAGTCCACTGACAATTCAGTACCGTTTTGCAAAACTAAAGCTAATGAATAACCAAACAGTACCAATAAAAGAATGACCAGAACGTAACGCATGAACACCCCGCAAAATATTTACAATTATTTTTGTGCAGACTCGTTCACAGCGTCACGAAGTGCCTTGCCTGGTTTAAAGTGCGGAACTGCTTTTGCAGCCACTTCTACTGATTTACCAGTTTTAGGGTTACGACCTACGCGCGGTTCACGGTGATGCAATGCAAAACTACCAAATCCACGAATCTCGATACGGTTGTCAGTTGATAATGCTTCTATCATTTGATCGATCATAATTTTAACGGCTTCTTCCACTAAAGGCTCAGCCAAATGCGGATTTTTTAATGCAATACGCTCTATTAAGTCAGACTTATTAAGTGCTTCAGTAGTCATCTGCGACCTCTTTAATTATCAAGCTACTTGGGATCTATTTCCCGATAATAACCTGTTTAAATACAAAACGGTAGCGCAATAATTAAATACTACGCTACCGTTTACAGTATTTGTATAAAAAGTATTAGTTAAATTACATTAACAATACAATTCAAACGCTTACTTAGTTGCCCATTTGAGCTTTGATCAGGTCACCAATCGTCTTAGGACCATTGTCTTGACCAGCAGGAGCTGTTTTCAAGTTAGCAACTGCTTCTTTCTCTTCAGCTTCGTCTTTCGCTTTGATAGACAAGTTGATTGCGCGAGATTTACGATCTACGTTGATGATCTTCGCTTCAACTTCTTGACCAACTTCAAGGAACTTAGTTGCATCTTCAACGCGATCGCGGTTGATTTCAGATGCTTTCAAAGTCGCTTCAACTTCGTCAGCTAACTTAACAGTAGCGCCTTTAGCGTCAACTGCAGTTACAGTACCTTTAACCAAAGCACCGCGTTCGTTAGCAGCAAGGAAGTCATTGAACGGATCGTTGTTCATTTGCTTGATGCCAAGGCTGATACGGTTGCCTTCAGCGTCTACAGAAAGGATAACCGCTTCAACAGTGTCGCCTTTCTTGTAACGACGAATCGCTTCTTCGCCTTGTTCGTTCCAAGAAATATCAGACAAGTGAACTAGACCGTCGATACCGCCTGGTAAACCGATGAAGATACCGAAGTCAGTGATAGATTTGATCGTACCAGAAACTTTTTCGCCTTTATCGTGGTCTTTAGCAAACTCTTCCCATGGGTTAGCACGAGTTTGTTTGATACCAAGAGAAATACGACGACGTTCTTCATCAACTTCAAGAACCATAACATCAACTTCATCACCAATCTGAACAACTTTAGATGGGTGGATGTTTTTGTTCGTGTGATCCATTTCTGAAACGTGTACTAAACCTTCAACGCCTTCAGCGATTTCAGCGAAACAACCGTAGTCAGTCAGGTTAGTTACGCGGGCTTTAACGATTGAACCTTTAGGGTAACGGTTCATGATCGCTAACCATGGATCTTCGCCAAGCTGTTTAAGACCTAGAGAAACACGGTTACGTTCGCGGTCGAATTTAAGTACTTTAACAGTAACTTCTTGACCCACTTCAACAACTTCTGAAGGGTGCTTGATACGTTTCCAAGCCATGTCAGTGATGTGAAGAAGACCATCAATACCGCCAAGGTCAACGAATGCGCCGTAGTCAGTAAGATTTTTGATCGTACCAGTAACTGTTTGACCTTCTTCAAGCTGAGCAAGAAGAGCTTCACGGTCAGCTGAAGATTCAGCTTCCATAACAGCACGACGTGAAACAACAACGTTGTTACGTTTAGCGTCAAGTTTGATTACTTTGAATTCTAACTCTTTGCCTTCTAGGTGAGTAGTATCACGAATAGGACGAGTATCAACTAAAGAACCTGGAAGGAACGCACGTACTGGACCGATGTCAACAGTGAAACCACCTTTAACTTTACCAGAGATAACACCAGTAACGATTTCGCCGTCTTCAAAGATTTTTTCAAGTTTAGTCCAAGTTTCTGCGCGTTTAGCTTTTTCGCGAGAAAGAACTGTTTGACCCATACCGTTGTCAAGTGCTTCAACAACTACGTCTACAGTGTCGCCAACTTGAACTTCAAGTTCGCGCTGTTCATTTAAGAACTCAGCACGGTCAACAACGCCTTCAGATTTAAGGCCAGTGTCAACAGTTACCCAATCAGAGTCAATGCTTACTACAACGCCCTGGATAACTGCACCCTTTTCAACGTTGAGGTTTAATTCGCTTGCTTCAAAGAGGGCTGCAAAAGATTCGGTCATGATATTTCCGATAAAGTCAGCGGTCTTGGATCAGACAAGGCCGGTTTAATTAAGCATCTACATAGTCCATATAAAACTGATCAAGCTATGCGTTTGCTGATAAAATTGGGTTAATTTGCTAACTGCTGATCCACATAAGTGGTCATCAGCTGGAATACTTCATCGATATTCAAATCTGAACTATCAATAATGTAAGCATCATCCGCAGGCTTGAGTGGAGCGACAGCGCGTTCCGTATCTCGTTTATCGCGAGCGATGATATTAGCTAAAATGTCGCTTATTTTAACATCCAGTCCCATGCCCTGCAACTGCTTTACACGTCTTTGCGCGCGTGATTCAGCCGAGGCCGTCAAATATATTTTTGCCTGAGCATTCGGGAAGATACTTGTCGCCATATCACGTCCGTCTGCTACCAGACCAGGCGCCTGTGCAAAGGCATGCTGACGTGAAACCATCGCTGTTCTAAGCTCAGGAATTGCTGCAACTTTTGAAGCAAACTCTCCTACCCGTTCAGTTCGAATAGTTTGGGACACATCTTCACCATCCAGCCACACCTGCACCCCGGTGTCGGTACTGACAAACTGGATATCTAAATTTGTTGCGATTTGTACGCATTCTGGCAATTTCGTGTCTACCGAATCCAGCAAATCATGGTGATGCAATGACAAACCCAAAAGGCGGTATAAAGCACCAGAATCCAATAAGTGAAACTGATAATGTGCAGCCAGTTTCGCTGCTAACGTGCCCTTGCCAGACCCACTTGGACCATCAATGGTAATAATTTGAACTGTCATTGCTTTCCCGTTGTTGTTTAAACAGATTTTGCGAGTTTTGTCAGGCCTAGTTTAATCGCTGCCTGTAACTGTGCAAGGATTAATTTACTCACAAAAGGCGCACGTGCCTGCAATTCAATCGTATAAGTTACTAACGTTTTGTCATCAGCCAGTGCTTCAAATTCAATAATGCCTAAATGATGCTTGATCAATGGATTTTTAATAATCTGATATTCGATGCGATTATTTGGCTCGAACAAGGTAATTTGTTCTTTCAGCGGCTTCACTGGCCCCATACCCATTGCACGTACTGAACCGAGTCCATCAGGATATTCAGCATCCGCAGAATCCTTGATTCGTTCGACCTGCATCGGTGCGAAGGCAATATTATAGGTGGCATGCTTGGACATCAAATTGAAGACATCATCAAGGGCTGCTGGGAATTCTTTTTTTACTTGGATGCTGTTCATTATTGTTCCTGAAGATTGCAGATATTTGAAAGTGGGAAAATTTTAGCGGATAAAGTAAATTTACTTCTGCGTATTTAATAACTTTTCTTGTAACTTGAATTGTCGTTTCTGCTCGCGACGCAACTTAAAAAATGCACTGAGCTGTTCAGAGCATTGCTGCTGCATGCAGCCTGCCTGGAAAGAAAATACGTGATTATAATAACCGGTTTCAAACAGTTGACGCGCACTCACCAGTGAACCTGCTTTCGCTTCAAATGCGCCAAATACTACCCGTGAAACCCGTGAATGCACCAGCGCACCAACACACATGGTGCACGGCTCTAAAGTCACATAAAGCACTGCATCATCAGGTAAACGATAATTCTGGATATTTTGACAGGCATCACGCAGCGCCACAATCTCGGCATGCGCGGTCGGATCATTTAAAGAAATCGGCGCATTAAAGCCCTGACCAATGATCTGATTCTGACTAACAATAATCGCACCCACCGGAATTTCGCCCTGTGCGGCAGCAAGTGCAGCCTGCGCATAGGCAAGCTGCATCCAGTATTCATCGCTCAATTGTGTTTCGGACATGTAAAACTTAAATCACACCATACTGTTTTAGCAAGGCATTCCAGCTTTCAATATTGGTCACCGGAGGGTTTGCAGACAAAATACCTTTTAAGCTCATATCTGCACCCTTTTTCCATGCAGGAGAAAGGTCTTTATCCACCAGACGTGCGCGCACACCTTCGACAAAGTCATGATGACGGATTTTCCAGTCTGAGATCTGAACTTCCAGTTCGAAAACTTCATTCCAGGAATGTATCTGCTTACCCCATTGCCACAATAGCCAGGTCAAGGCTGCAGTAGTTGGCGAACCTTTTTTCAGGTTTTCACTGGCCTGACGCAACCAGTCACTGCGTGCGTCACTCAGGCCAATAATCGACTCATAATCATGCTCAAAGTTGACACCACGGCAAACACTATGAATCACATCCAGAGAGTTTTGCAACGGTCCCGGGCCGACCGGACGGTGCATACTATTCAGGGTGTCATCAATGGCACGGAAGTCACCTGCAGGATAATGCTCCCAGTCAATATTAATGACTTTATCCAAAACTGAATCACGCTGTGCATCACAAATATGCGTTGCCCAGCCAATCCCGTAAGCGCCCGCAGCAGTCATGATTGAACCGGTCAAGCCGGTAAATAGACCAATCGCACCACGATCTGCCAAGAAGCGGGTTGCACCCACGTCTGGATACAAACCGATATTGATTTCAGGCATTGCCAAACGTGAATATGGCGTCACTAAACGGAAAGGCGCCGCCATAAACAAGCCCAAGCCACCACCCATCACATAACCTTCACCCCAGACTAAAACGGGTTTGGCATAATTATGCAGTAACAGATCGAGTGCATATTCTTGTTCAAAGAATTTATTGGCAGCCGCGACTTCATCATTAATCACTAACTGACGCAGCTTACGCACATCCCCACCCGCACAGAACGCTTTCGGTGTGGTTGAATCCAGCCAGATGGCTTTGACGCTATCATCATGATGAAAGTCCTGAAATACTTCCAGAAGTGCGGAAGCAATCGATTCATCGAGAGCATGCAAAGATTTCGGGCGATTTAAACGAACGATACGCCAACCATTGTGCGCTTCTTCAACAATCAAATCCGGATGATAATGTTTAGTAAGGGGAGAATATTTCATGCGTCCAGCTGCCAATCTATAGGCTCAATGCCATGTTGTTTGAGGTAGTTATTCGATTTTGAAAATACTTTACAACCAAAAAAACCACCACGGTTTGCTGCCAAAGGCGATGGATGTGCTGCCTTTAACACGAGATGCTTATCTTGATTAATGCGCTGTCCTTTACGCTGTGCGTATGCGCCCCAAAGAATAAAGACAATATGTTCACGCTGTTCATTTAATACATCAATGACGTGATCGGTAAATTCTTCCCAACCGCGCTTTTGATGCGAAGTCGGCTGACCTGCTTCGACGGTCAGTACTGCATTTAACAGAAGCACACCCTGCTCTGCCCAATGCGTCAAGTCACCATGCTTCGGTCTTTCAACCCCAACATCTGCATGTAACTCATGAAAAATATTACGCAAAGATGGTGGTAATGCAACCCCCTTTTGCACGGAAAAGCTTAATCCATGCGCCTGATTTGGGCCATGATAAGGGTCTTGCCCTAAAATCACCACTTTTACCCGATCTAGCGGCGTGGTATTCAAAGCATTAAAAATCAGATGATTGGGAGGATAAATGATTTTATCTGCTTTTTTTTCTTCAACGAGAAACGCTTTTAATTCATCCATTTTCGGACTGAGCAAAAATTCACTCAATCCATATTTCCAGCTTTCATCCAACTGAACTTTATTCAGCTTGGCCAGTTGCTGTTCATTTAAAGACATTCTTCAATCCTAAATCTATGTCAATGGATTTAAAGTCACGCAGACTTTAAATCTGTACCTGTAAATCTACTGTAGGGTTATGAAATGGCGTGCCCTGTTTGAGCTTGGCAAACATGTCCGGATCTGTCCATTCAGCTTGCACCTGTTCAGAGAACTCAAGTTGTTCCAGGCTCAGAATCCCCATTTGTTCATTTTGAATATCTTCTAAAAAACTTTGTGCATAGCCGGTGTCGGTTTCATGCACAATCACAGAATAGACTTCGACATCACCTTCGCCATTTTGAGTCACGGTCGATGCCAGCACTTGCTGTGCCAGAAAGAAGAAAATACGTGAAAACTGCTCTGCTGATGGCGATACCGGCAAAGACACCCAGCGCGCGCTGAAATTCTTGCAGGCCTGAATATATTCCGGGTCGTCATTTTGCCAGAAGCAGATAGCATGATCGAAAGAATCAAAAAAATCCTTAATCACACCTTTAAGCAGACCAAAGTCATAGACCATTTGACCATGATCTAGCTTCGAGGCTTTTAGTAATAACTCGACTTTATAACTATGGCCATGGATCGAACGCTTACAGCGATCTGACGTGCAGTTACGCACAATATGAGCATTCTCAAACTTAAATAACTTACGAATTAACATATGCCGTAATGTCGTCAAAAAATAGGTGAATTAATTTTGATTATAAAGCAAAAGTAAGGCTTTGAGGATTAATTTTGCTATTTAGCATGATAGGGAAAAGGCATCAGCCCGGCATTTGCGCTTATACAGCCTGTACAATTCATGAGCTAAAATTAAAATGGCGCCATGCTGCGGTATGCCACATAAACCTGTTTGTCCTGACGAACCAGATCACTGCTGAACTGGCGCTTACGCTCACTTAAAACCACTTCGATTCGGGCTTTAAAATAATTGGATTGCACCCCAAGCAGACTGTTAAACAAATTACGCTTGTCTGCATCGACCTGAGCAAAAGGCTCCAGTGACCACAGGTCAGTCACATTGGAAAAGTGTTCCAAGTTGGCCTGACGCTGATCCAGCAATTGCTGCACCGCATTCACATCCAGCTTTTCATCCATACTGGCCAAAAGAAAAGCTGAAGCGGTATTAATATTGACCGGGCTCTCCTGCACCGGTGCAGTACTCAGATAAGGTGCTATCAGCTTATACTGATTCTCTTCAAAACCGCGTACCAGCTTTAATTCTTCCACACTATGAAACTTTGCATTCGGTGGCAAAGCAGCATTTGGCAAGCCTTGATAATAGTTAGATTCGGCGCCCATGCCCCCACTGACCAGCTCATCTTCATCCTGCCAGTCAATCACTGCTTCACTCAGCTGTGCCGGCAAACCGGCACGTTTTAGAATCAGTTCAAACCATGCCTTGGCATTTTCATTAACTGTGCCTTCGGCAGTAATGAGGCTATTTAAATTAAACTTGCCTGATTCATCCTGCATTATTCCGGAGACATAACCGTCGTCTACCGGAAAAGCTGGCATGGGTTGCGCCCAGGTTTCCTGCAGATGATCGACCTCTGCAGCATTTTCAGCATCATCGACCAGCAATTCAGAAAAAAAGGCCTCGGCACTTTTGGCATACATGAGAGACTGGTTTTGTCGCATCAAATAGGCAGTGCTTTCAGCAGTTGCAGCCTGACGCTGGGCAATCGTAACCGCCAGAATAGTCGCTAGTGCTACCATCACCAGAATGGTAATCAGTGCAATGCCTTTCTGCTGCTTGATCATGATCGCTTTATTCATTTTCATTTCTTATTATTCTGAGCTGGGTTGACCGCTGTTCTGAGTATCAAGCAAAAAGTCCGTATTCAATAAACTGAACATCCATTCATAACTGACGCCATTCACGGTTAAATTGATTTTAATCCCTTTAGGCAAACGCTGTTTATGCTCTAACTGGTTCAGATCAGCAGAAGTATCTGGCCATTGCGTGAGTTCATTCGGATTAAGTACAACGATCTGGAATTGTTCCACTTCCGACAATAAAACACTGGATTCGGGCTGATCTCGACCTGTCTGATTTAGATTCCGGTATTTCAAGCGATAAAGTTTCTGCTCTTCGGCTCGATACTGATATTCAATGCGTTCATCTGGGGAAATCCCTTCTTCCAAAGGGTCAGTTACCCCGGTTTTACTGAAGTTAAAACGTCCGTTCTGCAGCACCAGAGCTGGTTGAATATCACCATTGATGTTGGCCGTTAAGGGTACTGCCTGTATAGTATCTCGCAGAATCTGCTGATAGGTTTGCTGTAACTGACCTAAACGTTGCTCATGAATCACATTCTGATCTTTGGTTTTGACAATATAATCAAAAACTTTCCAACCTAAGGCAGACAGCACCGCAAAGATCGCAATGGCAACCAATAATTCAACCAGGGTAAATCCTTTAGGCTTCATGGGGTATTGTTCATGCGATGATTAAAGAACATCAGACTGCTGATGCCAGATTCAACCTGACCACTGTCCTGATTAACCAGACTAATCTGTAATTCGATTCGCTGGACATTCGGACTGACCGTCGGCTCACTACGCTTGTCAATCTGCCAGGTTTCACCTTGCTGGGTCAGCTGTTTGGAAGCCGTGCCTTCCATCCATTCCTGATTGATTTCCATTTGTGCCACTTCATTTAAGGCAACAAACTGTGCTTTGGTACGTAGAATGGCATTTGAGGTGGATTGGGTATATTGCATCGCGACTTTGGTCAGGGTTATGGCTGCGGTCGCAAAAATTGCCAAGGCGACCATAACTTCCAATAAGGTAAAACCTGAGGCACGATTAAGTCGAGTAACACTCGACCTGAGCGACATTGTCGCGCAAGAAAGTCCGATAGCAGCGCAAGACGAAGTCCTATGCTTGCAGCACACATGATCAAATCCATGAACACTCGCCTTAAACAACTTGATTACACCAGACCCAGCGCTCTGCTTGAAATATCTAGATTTCATTGATTTTACCCAGATGATCAATCTCAATCGCAGCACCCACTTCACGGTCTTCTAAAAAGAACTGAATCCGCACCGGTTTGACTTCACCATTGCCGAGCCAGATTAATTGAGGTGAATTTGCCTGAGTCAGGTCACGATTTTGTGCCCTGGCATAACGCTGCTGTTCCAGTGCCTGAATTTGAAAGGAAATATGATCAGGCAAACTACGCAATTTAAAATCTGCATAATTTTGCCATTTCTCATTTTGCAGGTTCGGTTCAGTCTGCGCTGCCGAACGATATTCTATAATTCCATAGCGAAATGGCGTGACATCTGTCGCTGATTGAACGTCAAGCGCGAGTATTCTGGATTGGTCATTAGCCTCGCGTAGCACCCGTTGCAAGTCCACCAATAAAATTTCCCGTGCCTGCATCGCTTTGCGCTGATCGACACCACTGGTATTCAGCAGCACTAGTGAAGCCATAATTCCCATAATCACAATCACCACCATCAATTCGATTAAGGTAAAGCCACGAACTGCACTGTGAGGTGATCTGATCATAGGACAACCTTAGGCAAACTGCTCGGCTGAATGTACCTGCTTAGGCAAAGCCAGTGCCTGATCGATATAGGCTACACGCAATGTATCGCGCGAACCCAAATAACGCTGATAGAAACTGGAATTAAGAATTGCAGCTGCACCATGGGTCAACGACCAGATCGAAGCCAGATAATCGCGTACTGACATGCGGCTATTAATAGAAGCCAGATAAGTTTCTGTCATACGGATAATCAGGCGTAAACGCTGTTTGCGCACCTGATAAAGTTCGCTAAAAAGGTGCTGGATTCCAACCCCAGTCGTCGACAGGCGTTCTTCAATCTGATGAAACAGCACAGTACGTTCAGGATGATGCAAATGATGCAGCATAAAGAAGGCCAGATGTTCAGGAAAGGCTTTATCGCTATCCTGAATCATTTCCAGCAACATGCGCTCATTTCGGATAATCAGCAGCATGTATAGTTCATCTTTACTCTGGAAATGTTTATAAAGTGTCCCTTTGGCCAGATCAAGCTCGGCGGCAAGCGCATCGAGCGTCATTCCTGCTTCACCATTTTCTAACAGGAGTTGCTCTGCTACTTGAAAAATCAAGGTTTCTCTTGCTCGAAACTGAGCTTGACGATCCATCTTCACCCTATAAACTCTCTTTGTACTTTATATAACTTTATTTACTTTAAATTCAGAAGATTTTCAAAGTTCTGCTTTGTGATAAAAGCCATTTCTTCTAGCGACTTATCATATACATCGCAAAGCGCTTTGGCTACATAAGGAACGTATTTAGGCTCATTAGATTTGCCACGATACGGCATTGGCGCAAGATAAGGACTATCGGTTTCAATCAGCACACGATCCAGCGGAACCTGTTTGGCGACATCACGCAGATCCTGCGCATTTTTAAATGAAACAATTCCGGAAAATGAAACATAATAGCCGCAATCCAGTACTGCTTTAGCGGTTTCCCAGTCCTCGGTAAAACAGTGCAGGATGCCATGCGTAGATTTTTCCGCGCGAATAATATCGACGGTATCATGCTTGGCGGAACGGGTATGAACGACTACAGGTTTTTTGGTGATTTGTGACGCATGGATATGCCGGGCGAAACAGGCTTTTTGCTCTGCAATAAAATCGGTACTGTGATAATAGTCCAGACCTGTTTCACCGAGTGCCCAGACTTTCTCCGGTTGCGCCAGTTCGACCAGATATTCAGTCGTGGCACGCGCCATGGTTGCAGCATCTTCGCAAGGATGTACGCCAACGGTATATCCGACATCTGCATGACACGCGGCAATTTTGGCCAGCTCGATATGATCATCCAGATCGACCGAGATACTCATGAATTTGGAAACACCGGCTTCACGAGCCTGAGCCAATGCCTGATCCAGATCACCATGATATGGTGTCAAATCAAGCAGGGTTAAATGACAATGAGTATCTACAAACACGATGCGTTCCTACCAAGGGTAAATTAACTACATAGTGTAACTTTTACGTCCTTCAGATTTAAGACCTGCAACCAGACGATCTGCTTCATTTTTAAAATAAACGCCTTTTTCACCGCTTAACTGGATGCCAAAGCCTTGTGGCTTGATGCCATTCTGCTTTTGCGAGACCCAGATGACTTTACCGGTTAAAGGAATTTTCTGGGTCTGGTCAGGCAAAGTCGTCAATACAAAAACCTCTTCGCCCAGTTTGACCGGCTGCTTGGAAGGAATAAAAAGCCCACCACCCACAACATAAGGCATATAGCTGGCAAACAGTGTTTCAATGTCAGGAATATTGGCCTGAATAATACCGCCCATACGTGGTTGCATGTGATTTCCCCTTAATTAAAGAT
The DNA here is from genome assembly GCF_031844225.1 of Acinetobacter sp. RRD8. Classification (GTDB taxonomy): domain Bacteria; phylum Pseudomonadota; class Gammaproteobacteria; order Pseudomonadales; family Moraxellaceae; genus Acinetobacter. The sequence goes on along the minus strand of NZ_JAUZUU010000004.1, from coordinate 233,231 downwards.
TCATCAGCTTGATAAACAATTCATCAATAACCAGATTGCTTTGGACATTCTGTTCAAGGAATTGTTTAGCGCGCTGAAAATCTTCATAAATTTTAAAAAGTGCTTCTAATGAATATTGTTCGGCAAGTACATTGAATTCAAGGTCAATGTTTTTCACCGTCTGATTTAGCTTGACACAAATTAAATCGGACAACAAGTATTCAAACATTTGAGCAAAGTCACCAAAATTCAGGTTTTTATTCCATTTGGTCGCAATTGCCATCGGCATATTTTTTTGCATGACCAGTTTTTGCCAGTCTTGCAGGAATTCCTGACGTAGTGGCAGCCAGGCACTTTGTGCAATCTCTAGTGCCTGTAACGGCATCTGATTGGACAGGTTCATCAATAACTGTTGTTGGCTAGCACCTGCATCTGGGAGCTGATTCTGGACATAATCGCTAAATTGTTCTGCGGAAATCCGGTCCAAAGCAAAATGCTGCAAACGACTGCGTATAGTCGCGGGCAATTTTAAATAATGATTCGCCAGTAAAATAATGACCGTATTATCACCGGGTTCTTCCAGTGTTTTGAGTAAGGCATTGGCAGAGGCAATATTCAAGGCTTCTGCCGGCTCAATCACAATCACGCGCCAGCCATCTACAGTCTGTTGCACAAAAGGCAGCAGATCGCGAATCTTCTCGATCTTGATTTTGGCATTCTGTTTTTTATTGTCGTCATCGGTACTGATATGTACATAGTTGGGATGGGTGTCTGCCTTTAACCATTGACAGCTACTGCATTCACCACATGGCCCGGCAGGCTGACGATTCAGGCATAACACCCAAGCCAGAAACTGTTGGGTAAACGCTTCTTTACCACAGCCTTTTTTTCCATAAAACAATAAACCATGTCCAAGCTTAGGAAAGCGCCCGGTCAGGGTTTCCCAAACCTGTTGCTGCCATGGATAGATATGTGCATTGACATCAAAAGGCATGTATTTGACTCTTCTTAGGCAAAATGGGAAAGATCCATCTGATTCAGGCGATCCAGATCTTCCTGGGTATCCACCCCTGGCGGCAAATTGGCTTCAGCCACCGCAATGGCAATACGGTGTCCATTTTCCAGTACCCGTAACTGTTCTAGAGATTCCAGTTTCTCCAGCACACCCATTTCCCAGGTCACATATTCTTGCAACAGTTTTACCCGATAGGCATATAGGCCTAAATGACGATAGGCCTGATCATGCAGTTTTGGTTCAGTCAGTTTCGCACCATCACGGTCATAAGGAATGGTAGCACGGCTAAAATACAGTGCCTGCTGCTGTTTTGACATGACAACTTTTACAATGCTGTCACGTTTGAATTCATCCAGCTGATGGATCGGCTCACATAGCGTCGACATGGAAGATTCAGGCTGATCTTCCAAGAGTTGAGCAACCTGTTTTACCAGTTGCGCCGGCAGTAAGGGTTCATCCCCCTGTACATTGACAATAATGTCCTCACTGGCCCAGCCTTTGATTCGAGCCACTTCACTCAAGCGGTCTGTGCCTGAAGGGTGATCCGCCGAGGTAATGACAACATCAATGCCTTCAGCACGGCAAACGGCAGCAATACGCTCATCATCAGTTGCCACACACAGATCATCAAAACCTTGCACTTTTTTGGCTTGGTCCACTACCCGCAGAATCATGGGACGACCATGAATTTCCAGCAAAGGTTTACCCGGTAAACGTGAACTGGCGAAACGTGCAGGAATAACAATGTGTTTCATAATGAATGAGCCTTAAGAAATTTGAATACCGTATTGTTGTAACTGTTGCTGCAAGACTGTATAGCAGGCTGGCGATAGGACTGCATCGACTGGCACCACCCAGATATCCTGTTTAAAATCTGGATATTGTTTAAGTAGCGCCATAATTTTTATTGCGTCTTTTTCAGTGGTAATAATCGGATTGTTATCATCGAACTGTAAATCTTCAATGTCATAGTCATGATGGTCTGGAAACTCATGACACTGAAATTGTTCTATGCCTAAATTTTGCAAGGTCTGATAAAACCGCTGTGGAAAGCCAATGCCGACTACCGCATAAAAAGCCGCTTGAGGATCAAAGATTTTATTGTTGTCCTGATTAAGCAAATAAGGCTGTGATGCAGCCAGATGCATATGCAGTTCAGAGCTTGGGTTAGCCGAATGCTCAATTACGGTTCCCGTTTTCAAACGGGTCACTGGTTCACGTAGATAACCTTCTGGAAGCAGTTTCTGATTACCCAGACCGCGATTATTATCCAGCACAATCCACTCAATCTGGCGATTCAAGGCCCAATGCTGCAGGCCATCATCACAGATAATCAGATCCAGTTCATGTTTGTGCAGCAATAACTCGATACTTTTCTGCCGGTTGGGACCAACTGCCATCGGCACGCCTGTTGCCTGTACAATCAAGGCAGGCTCATCTCCGACAATCTCCGGCAAGGTATTAAAGTCGACATAGGCAGGAAATGGACCTTGGCCGCCATAGCCTCGACTGATCACGCCTACCCGAACATTTTTCTCGGTTAAATAATCCACCAGATGAATCAACAAAGGTGTTTTACCGCTACCACCGACTGTGATGTTACCAATTACCATAACGGGAATTGGTGCACTATAACTTTTTTTAATGCCTTTTTGATAAAGCCAGTGATTGCTGACAAAACCCAGGCGATACAACCATGACAAAGGACGCAGCACCACCAGCCACTTTGCCTGTGCATTCCAAGCATCCTGAATGATTTGTGCCAGTGCCATAAGTTACTGTTCCTCAAAGTTACGCTGATGCAACTGATAATAAGCACCATGTAGCGCAATCAGTTCGGCATGACTGCCCTGCTCAACAATACGGCCCTGATCCATGACAACAATACGATCCGCGTTTTCAATCGTCGATAGACGATGTGCAATTACGATGGTGGTACGGTCCTGCATGGCTTTATCAAAGGCACGCTGAATAAAGTATTCCGACTCGTTATCCAGCGCACTGGTCGCTTCATCCAGAATCAGAATAGAGGCATTTTTCAAAATTGCTCGCGCGATGGCGATGCGCTGACGCTGGCCACCAGACAGGTTTAAACCCTGAGCACCCAGCTGAGTATTATAACCTTGCGGTAGTGCCATAATAAAATCATGCGCATAGGCTGCCTTTGCTGCCGCGATAATATCTTCATCGGAAGCACCTTCGAGCTGACCATAAGCAATATTTTCCCGCACGGTACGATTAAACAGTACTACTTGCTGGTTCACCATAGCAATCTGGGTTCGCAAGGCGGTAATTTCAAAATCTTCAATCGGTTTCTGATCCAGCAAGATCTGCCCAGAAGTTGCATCCTGATAACGCACCAGCAGATTCACCAGAGAACTTTTTCCTGCACCAGAACGTCCTACCAGCGCTACTGTTTCACCGGCCTTGACCTGCAAATTAAAGTCATGAATAGCACGATGGCCATCATCATAAATCAAGTTGACATCTTTAAACTCGATATCGCCTTTCAGGCTATCCGTTAAAGTCCCGGTATTTTTTTCTTCAGGCATATCCAGCAATTCAAATACCGAATGAGCCGCAGCCATACCACGTTGAATTTTTTCATTGATATCCGTCAAGGCTTTGATCGGTCTTGCCAGCATACCCGCCGCAGTAATATAAGCGACAAATTCACCCGCAGAGGTATCACCCAGAATTTGCGGACGCAAGGCAATAAACATCACAATACTCAGTGAAATCGACATGATCAGCTGAACCACAGGACTATTCAACTGTTGTACAGCGACCATTTTCAAGCCACGACGCAAGTTTTCCAGCGAGTTCTGTTTAAAGCGTTCCTGCTCATAACTTTGCCCTCCAAAACCCTTGACGATCAGGTTGGCATTCACCGTTTCCTGCACCACATGGTTTACATCACCCATGGTGTCTTGCACTTGCTGCGATAATTTACGCATCCGTCTTGCAGCTTTACTGATAATAAAGCCAATGACGGGTGCAAAAATCAGGATACACATGGTCAGACGCCAGTTGGTATACAACAGGTAGCCTAATAATGCCAGAGTGATCAAACCTTGTTGCAACAAGGTTCTTAAAGCTTCAGTTGAAGCAGCGGTTAGCTGTTCAACGTTATACATGATTTTGGCAGTAATATGCCCGCTGGTATTATCCAGATAATACTGGGACGGTAAACGCAGCAATTTTGCAAAAACTTCCTGACGGATGTTGAATACCAGATTCCGGGAAATTACCGCAGTAAAATATCCACCCATGAACAAACCCAGGCCCCGGAAGAACATGAGTATGACCACTAAAAACGGGAAAAGTGATGTGAAACTCTGGTCTTTATTTTGAATCGCCTCAATAATATATTCTAGTAATTTAGCGACAGAGACTTCCGTAGCGGCATTAATAGAAAAACCCAGCAGGACAAGCAATGCAATGCCCCAAAACGGTTTTAAATAACTTAAAAGGCGAAGATAGACCTTAAAATCGTGCTTCACTAATAACCTCGGGTGGGTACTTTGGTACTGATATTAATATTTACAAAGCCGAGCTGCCCGGCCACATCCATGACACGAATCACGTCCTGATGGCTGGCTTTTGCGTCAGCTGCAATGACAAACATTAAATCACGGCGTTCATTAGAAATCTGTTTAATTGCAGTATTTAAATCCGCGACTTCCTTACTGGCCAAGGATTGACCATTGACTGCGTAATGACCATTGGCATCCACAATCACTTCAACTTTCTGATCATAGCTTTTAGGCGGTACACCTTGCGCATCCGGCAAGGTCAGATTCATTCGGCTCATTTGGCTAAATGTCGTCGACAAAAGTAAAAAGACCAGAATAAACAGCAGACAATCAATCATCGGTGTCAGATTAATATGTACATCTTCCACCTGGTTGCGTTTGAATTTCATCATCCGCCTCCTAGCTGGCTTTTTGCATGTCTTGATCTATGTCTGCATGATTACGATAAAAAAGATCCGCATGAAACAAAGTCGCTTGCTGCTCAAGTTCAGCCACATATTCCTGAACAAGACGCTGAAAATAACGGTGCGCAAACAGTGCAGGAATTGCAATCAACATACCGGCTGCCGTGGTAATTAAAGCCTTGGAAATACCCGGCATCATCAATACCGGATCACTCCCGGTACCTACATCGATCATCAGGAAAGATTCAATAATCCCAAGTACAGTTCCCAATAAACCGAGTAAAGGCGCAACTGCACTCAAAGTTCCCAGAAAATTAATGTTTTTTTCCAGATAACCAATTTCCTGTGATGCCACCACTTCCATCTGTGCGCGAGCATACTGCTCACCTTGCTGCTTGCTGGCATAGCCTGCAGTAAATACCCGGCCCAAAGTGCTTTGCTTTAAGGCCGCACTTTGATTCATTTTTTGCATGACTTGTGCTGTATTTTGCGAAGGCCCCATCAACAGTGTCAACGGAAGTACTGCATTCTTTTTCAGGCGAATCAGACGCTCGATCGAAATCGCCAGCATAAAGATAGAACACAAGACCAGGGGCAGCATAAGCCAGCCACCTGCTTTAACCAATTCCCACATCTAATTTATTCCCCAATAAAAAAAATATATAAATTATTCATCTTCTAAAATAGAAAGAATGCCATCCAGCTCTTCTAAAGAGTGATAGCTAATAACCAGTTTCCCTTTACCTTGCTTGTTATAGTCAATTTTAACATCTGCACTGAAACGCTCTGAAAGGCGCTGAGTCAATTGCTGAATATCCGGTGCTACAGCTTCTTTTACTTTTTCTTGTTTAGGTGTATTGAAATCACGGACTAACTGCTCGGTTTGACGAACAGACAGACTTTTTTCAATTACGATATCTGCAACTTTGAGCTGATCTTTAGCTTTTAAGGTTAAGATCGCACGTGCATGCCCCATATCCAGCAAACCTTGTTGCATAAAGTCTTTCACTTCTTCAGCCAAGCTGAGCAAACGAAGCAGGTTACTCACTGTCGTACGCGCTTTACCCACGGTATCTGCAATTTCCTGATGGCTTAAGCCAAATTCTTCATGGAAACGTTGCAGAGCCATCGCCTGATCAATCGGATTCAGATCCTGACGCTGGATGTTTTCAATCAAGGCCAGTGCAATCGCAACCTGATCATTCAGATCACGTACAATCGCAGGAACCTCGGTCAAACCCGCCAGCTGTGCAGCACGCCATCGACGTTCACCCGCAATAATCTCGTATGGATAGCGTTCATCGTCAACCGGACGGATCACGATGGGCTGCATGATGCCATGCTTTTCAATCGATGCCGCCAGTTCCTGCAAATCCTGCTCGTTAATATAACGGCGTGGCTGATATTCACCACGCTTGAGCAAATTCACATCAATCTGTTTCAACTGACCATGATCAAGACCTTGGGCTTCGAGTTGTAATTTTTCTTTTTGAATTGAGCCTAGCAAGGCATCCAAGCCACGACCTTTGGCGAGTCCACGTTTCTTGACGGTCATGCTTTACTTCCTTTTTTCACTTTGCTTTTCTTTAATACTTCAGCTGCCAGATTTAAGTAAGCAACTGCACCCTTTGAGCTTTTTTCAAAATAAATCACCGGCAAACCGTGTGCTGGTGCTTCAGCCAGACGGATATTCCGTGGAATCACGGTTTCATACAGTTTTTTACCAAAATATTGTTCTAATTCTTCAGAGACATCACGAGTCAAGGCATTGCGTGCATCGTACATGGTGCGTAATACACCAACAATTTGCAGGTCCGGATTCAAGGCTTGCTGAATCCGATCGATGGTTTGGGTTAAATCCGCCAGACCTTCCAGTGCATAATATTCACACTGCATTGGAATCAGCACACCATCCACGGCTGCCAAAGCATTGACAGTAATCAGGCTAAGACTCGGTGCACAATCGACAATAATATAGTCGAATGAAGCTTCAATTTCCTGCAATGCATCCCGCAAAATGAACTCGCGCCCTTCCTGCTCTGCAATCGCCAACTCAACCCCAGCCAGATCACGGTTTGCCCCAAGAACCTTGTAGCCGACTTCCGCCTTAGAGATCGCCGTTTCAATCGGTACTTCACCCAGCAGTACATCGGTAACCGAATACAGCAGGTCATTCTTCTGAATGCCAGACCCCATGGTCGCATTGCCTTGCGAATCCATATCGACCAGCAAAACACGTTTTTTTAACACAGCTAAAGATGCCGCCAAATTTACTGCGGTTGTGGTTTTACCGACACCACCTTTTTGGTTTGCAATCGCAATAATTTGTGCCATGTTGCCCCCAATCCCTTTAAAAATCTTAAATACGTTTTAATAGAAGTAAATGACGCTGTTCGTCTAAGCGCGGAACTTTAAGTTCAATAATCTCACAACTAAATTCATTTTTTAAAGTAGCAACTTCATCTTCAGGAATTAAGCCTTTCATTGAGGCAATAATCGTTTGCTCATGCATATATGGCTTAGAAGCATCAACAAAGTCTGTTAATGATGCAAAGGCACGACTAGTAATCACATCAAATTGACCCAGCTCATTGATGCTGTCTTCATTTTCTACACGCGTTTGCACGGCAATGACATTTTTAAGTTTCAAGTCAGCAATAAACTGCTTGAGGAAACGAATTTTTTTACCGTTTGAGTCCAGCAATACACATTCACGCTCAGGCTGACATAAAGCAATGATCATGCCCGGCATACCACCACCTGTGCCGATATCCAGCAATCTGCCCGCAGGCAAGTCCTTTAAAATACTTAAACTGTCGAGTAGATGCTTGACCAGCATTTCTTTAGGATCACGGATTGCAGTCAAATTGTATGCTTTGTTCCACAGCACCAAAGCATCCTGATACTTGAGTAATAAATTTAAAGCTTCATCAGATAGCTCTAAACCCAAAGCCTGGCTACCCTGCTTTAGTTCTTGAAAAAACATGTGCATAAACAATCTACGCTCGAAAAAGTTAGGTGGAAGTATACCGTTTTCTCTATATTGGCACAGTAGGCAGTGCTTAGCGAATATTCACTTAAGCAAACTTCCCTTCATGGATCGCTGTATCCAGTGCCGTTAAACGCTCCGGGGTCCCCACATCTACCCAAATGCCTGCCAGTTTAGAAGCGCGAACCTGCTGATTCTGCATTGCCGCTTTTAGCAATGGGGCTAAAGGACGCTTGCCAGTGTCTAAGCCTTGGAACATCTTCGGATCAAGTACAGATATACCGCTAAACGTCAGGTTTTCACCTTCGATTTGCTGATCAAAAGTATAAGCTCTCCCTTCTGCAAGCGTGAAATCACCCTCTGGATGTTGTTCAGGGTTCTGCACAAGTACGAGATGCGCCAAATTATCCTTTAGATCAATATCCAGTAAAGGTGCAAAATCCATCGTGGTCCAGACATCACCATTTAACAGAATAAAAGGTTCATCACCGAGTAGCGGCAAAGCATTGATAATCCCCCCAGCGGTTTCCAGACCTTCACCCTCATGTGACCATAAAATCTTGATACCGAACTGCGAACCATCACCCAAAGCTTGAGCCAGTTTTTCGCCGAGCCATGCGGTATTGATGACAATTTCAGTGACACCGATCGCCGCCAGTTTTTCTATATGCCAGACAATTAAGGGCTTGCCCCCAACTTCCAGCAAAGGCTTTGGCGTATGCAGCGTTAGCGGCCGCATACGATTACCGAGTCCTGCGGCCAAAATCATCGCTTTCATTCAGGCAGCCACCTCATATGAGCCATATTTAGCTTCAAATGCAGGCATCACTCTGTCACGCATAAACTGCATGAATGGCTCTAGTTCTGCATAAGCCTTAGATTCTTCAAGCAGATACCACATCACACGTGGTAAGTCCTTGAGATAACCTGACTTGCCATCACGTTCAAACAGACGCACAAAAATACCTAAAATCTTGATATGACGCTGAATCGCCATCATGTCGGCGTCTTTTTTAAACTGTTCAAAGTCACGCTCTTCTTTAGCAGATGCTGGCAACAAGTCATAAAAGTTTTTGAACCAGCGATACACACGATCGGCATTCCACTGTACATAGGCATCACGGGTAATCGAGATCAAGTCATAAGTATCCGCACCAATCACAGCATCCTGAAAATCAATCACACCGAGTTCGGTTTCATTGTCGATTTTCATCAAGTTACGACTATGGAAATCCCGATGCACGATCACCTGTGGCTGTGCCAATGCGGCATTCGCCAAAATCGCAAAAGTGCGTTTGATCAAGGCGCTTTCTGATTCAGTCAGTTGAACCTTTAACGCTGGTAACATCCAGTCAGTCAGCAATTCCATTTCCGAGATCAGTTTTTCATAAGAATATGCCGGGAAATGCCCTTCTCCAGCAATCGATTGTAGTTGAATGAGCTGCTTAAAGCTTTGCTCATAATAGGCATCTACAGTCTCGTCATTCAGCAGATTCGACAGCAGCACATCACCAAAGTCTTCGAGCAGTAAAAAGCCATTTTCCAGGTCTTTTGCCACGATATGCGGAACGCGCACGCCATGTGCATCAAAAAACTCATCTATCGTCACAAAAGGCACACAATCTTCTTTTTCTGGTGGTGCATCCATCAGCATAAATGTTTTATTATTCAGTTTGATTCGTGCATAACGACGGAAGCTGGCATCACCTGCTAAAAAATGAGTTTCAAATTGATCTGAACCGAGTACAGAGGCAATCCAAGATTGTATCAATTGTTCGCGTTGTGTATTCATTTGCAATTAATTCTAATACAGGCTGAGTTTTTAAAGTGCTAAGTGTAGCTACTTATCAACTTTTTCTCTATGATGCGACAATAATTAATTGCGATAAAAGCATGATTGGTTAATGAGACAAATGAAGCATCACTTTAAAATAAATCCTCTAGCGACTGCGATCTTAACCCTTTTATGTGGCAGCTCAGCCTCCGGCTATGCTGCATCAAATGTCTCGTCCGATGTAAATGCAGAACAACTCAAACAGCGCATAAATGAGACCTATCCAGGTGAAGCATTCTTTTCGCAATACTATGTCGACAAATCCTCAGCTGAAGCACAGCAGCGGCAGGAAAAATACTTAAGTTCGGCTTATTGTGAAGGCACCTGGGTGACCCCGATTGCCCCAGATGCAGCAACCGTTGCGCCAGATCAGGCTACATCCACCATTACTGCAGATTATGGACACTACAATCCAGCAGGTGACTCTTATTTAGAAGGCAATGTCATCATTGACCAGCAAGGTCGCCAGATTCGTGCTGAACGCGTAACGATTGATCAAACCCAGACCTATGCCAAAGCAGAAGGTCGGGTACAACTTGCTCAGGGTGGCCTGCTCTCACAAAGTGATGATATTAATTATAATTTAAAGACCCAAGAAGGCGACCTAAATAACAGCTTCTATATTGCCGAGCAGCAACATGCGCATGGTCGGGCAGAAAAGATCGCCAGAACCTCGACCGAGACGGTAGAACTGGAAAATGCGACCTATACCACCTGTCCACCTGAGCAAAAACCGACTTGGAAAATCCAGGCAGAAAAGATCAAGCTGAATCAGGAAACCGGACGGGGTGAAACCCGGAATACCAAGTTGTATGTTAAAGATGTTCCGGTTTTAGCGGTTCCCTATTTCAACTTCCCGATTGATGACCGCCGCACTACCGGTATTCTGACGCCGACATTTGGCTTTACCAATGATGGTGGTCTGGAACTGGGTGTTCCGGTTTACCTGAATTTAGCACCACAATATGATGCGACAATTACGCCGCGTTATATTGGCGATCGTGGGGTAATGCTGGATGGCGAGTTCCGTTATCTGACTGAGAATTATGGTGAAGGCCGTATTTGGGGAGGTTATTTACCTTCCGATGAAAGCTATAGCGACGAAGACCGTAAAAGCCTGCATTTCTTACATAACTGGCAGATCAATAATCAGCTTTCCACCAACCTTGAATATAACTACGCTTCAGACAAAGATTACTTTGCCGATCTGGACAATAACCCGAACTCTAAAACTGACCTGAACTTACGCCGTGCCTGGGAAGTCAATTATAAAAATGGTATTCCTGGCTTAAAGGCACAATTCAAAGTCGAAGACTTCCAAACCCTAGATCCAACTGTACTGGATGAAGACCGTCCTTATGCACGTTTGCCACAGCTTTTAGTCAATTACAAAACTGGCAATCCATTGGGATTACAACTTGAGTTTAATAACGACACAGCATATTTCCAGAAGGATCTGAGAAATTTCGCTGATACTGACCCAACGGGTGAGAAGGTATATCAACCGAGTGGTACACGGATCTATAATGACTTTTCCGTGCGTTATAATCATTTTACCCCGTGGTCATTCTTCATTCCTCAGGCAACTGTACGCAACATCAATACTTTCTATGATGAAAAAACCCAAAGCCGTAGCGCGTCTAGTGAAAATAATTCAATTGTGGTGCCACAATTCACGCTGGACACCGGCTTAATTTTTGAAAAAGAAGGTACGTATCTACAGACCTTAACGCCTCGTCTGTTCTATGCGTATTCACCTTATGAGAACCAGCAGAATCAGCCAAACTTTGATTCAGTCGTCGCTTCGATTAATTATGATCAACTTTTCAGTGCGCGTCGCTTTTATGGTAATGACCGCCTGGAAGACAATAACTTTGCCTCCTTAGGTCTGAGCTATAGCCTATTTAATGAAGAAGGTCTGGAGCGCCTGCGTGCCAGCGTTGGACAGAGCTTTTTCTTTGAAGATCGCCGTGTAACGTTGGAAAATGATGCAGATGAATTCGACCGTGAAAGTCATACTGGCCCTGTAATTCAACTGACCAGCCAGCTGTCAAATAATGTTCACGTTAATCTGAACTCAAGCTGGATGTCGAATGGATCGAATGCCCAACGAGATTTGCAGGTTTATTATACCGGTGAGCAAGGCAATCTTTATAACCTAGGCTATTTCTATCGCAAAGATATTCCGAACCGTCAAAAGAGCTATGATCATGTGGTGGGTTCATTTATCCAGCCGATTGCCAACAACTGGCGTCTGGTTGGACATGCCCAGTTTGACCTCGACAATAGTGTCGCACGGGAATATTTACTTGGCGTGAACTATGAGTCATGCTGTTGGGGAGTTTCTGTTTACGGTCGCTCATATTACAATGACTTAGACGACGTTAATGATTCAAGCGTCAAAGCCAAACGCGCTATTATGGCCGAAGTCAGCCTGAAAGGCTTAGGTGGGTTAAGCAGCAAACTCACCTCATTACTAGAAAATCGTATTCTAGGTTTTAACAATATCAATCAAACTTGGACAGAACGTTAATGAAGACAAAACAGTTAAAACAAATTTTTAAAGCAACCGCACTTGCGCTATGCCTTTCTTCAGCGATGACGACTTTTGCTGTTGCCCAACCTAAAGATGAAGTTGTAGCTGTAGTCGACAATAGTATCATTCTACGTAGTGACCTGGCTCAAGGTGTAGCCGAAATCTCACATCAGCTGCAAAAACAGAAAAAGGCAGTTCCATCACAACAATATCTTGAGCAACAAGCTTTAGAGCAACTGATTATTCGTCAGGCACAGCTTGAACAAGTTAAACGTTATAATATTCGTCCAGATGAAAAAGCTTTAAATGAAGCCGTCCTGAAAGTTGCCCGTGATTCTGGTTCACCGAGTCTGGAAGCATTCCAGCAGAAACTGGATGCCATGGCGCCCAATACCTATGCTTCTTTACGTAACCGTATCGCTGAAGATTTAGCACTGAATCGTTTACGTCAACAAATCGTGACTTCACGTATTCAAATTACAGATCAAGATGTTAAAAACTTCCTAAATACCCCGCAAGGTCAAGCTTTGCTTGGCAGTCAGGTCCATGTACTGCATTTACGGGTAAGCGGTGAAAATGCTGAACAAATTGCAACAAAGGTAAAGCAAGAATTAAATAGCAGCAATGACATTCAGGCGATCAGCAAAAAGTACAGCACTGGCGGCGTTAAAGTCGAAGCTGCTGATATGGGTGTGAGAAACCTGTCAGAAATTCCAGCAGAACTGGCTGCACGCGTGACCACCCTGCAACCAGGTCAAACTTCTGAACTGATTCCTGTCGCTGATGGTGTACATGTTCTGAAGCTCTTGGAACGTAAAGGTGGCGAACAGAAAGCCCTTGTTCCTCAATATTTAACACGACACATTCTGATTCAACCGTCTGAAGTGGTCAGTCCTGAAAATGCCAAACAAATGATTGATAGTCTGTATAACCGCCTCAAACAAGGTGAAGATTTTACTGTTTTAGCTTCAACGTTCTCCAATGATACTGGCTCGGCTCGTGATGGCGGAAGTCTTGGCTGGGTTAGCCCAGGGGTAATGGTACCTGAATTTGAACAGCAGATGAAAAGCACCCCAGTAGGTCAGTTCAGTAAACCATTTCAATCCCAGTTTGGCTGGCATATTCTGCAAGTGAGTGAAACACGCCAACAAGATATGACACAGGAATATCAGGAACGTATGGCTCGCCAATTGCTTGGTGAACGTCAATTTGATGCCGAATTAGATAGCTGGTTACGTGAAACGCGCAATAATGCTTATGTAGAAATCAAAGATCCTCAACTGGATCCTAAACGTAACCGTTAAGCCTTACCATAATCCTAAAAAGCCAACGACATCTCGTTGGCTTTTTATTTAAAAAACTTAAAACGTACAGATATAAAAAAACCTCTCATATAGAGAGGTTTTTTAATTTTCAAACTCGATTAACGATTGTTTTCATCGTCTGAAGAGTCTTCAAATTTAGTGTCGTTGTCAAAACCAGTGCCTTGACCACCAAAGCCAGCACCTTGACCACCGAAGCCACCTTGACCACCGAAGCCAGCACCTTGACCACCGAAGCCGGCACCTTGACCACCAAAGCCACCGCCTTGACCGCCGAAGCCACCTTGGCCACCGAAGCCGCCGCCTTGACCGCCAAAACCACCTTGACCACCGAAGCCGCCAGCACCTTGACCGCCACCAAAGCCACCTGCAGCACCTTGACCACCGAAGCCCGCACCTTGTGGACCAGCAGGCGCGCCAGCAGGACGTGGATTACGTGCAGGTACTACAGTTGAAATTGCATGCTTATAAACCATTTGGCTTACTGTATTTTTTAATAAAACCACGTATTGGTCAAAAGATTCGATATGACCTTGTAATTTAATACCGTTTACCAGGAAGATAGATACTGGGATACGTTCCTTACGGAGAGAATTCAAGAATGGATCTTGTAAAGTTTGACCTTTAGACATGTTATAACTCCAAAAAAATTAAAAATCAGCGCAAAAACTATCTCTATTTTTCAATTAAAAATTATAAAAAAGATAGTCCCTAAATTTTGCTTTATCCGTGACAGTTTCGCAAGTCTTCTTGAGCCTGCTGTAGCGTAAAATATGTTGTAAATTTATGCTTTTCTTGCAAAGACCTTAACCACGTATATTGACGTTTTGCAAGTTGTCGTGTCGCAAATAAAGCTTTATCCTCCATTTCCCGTTGCTTTTCCTTGGTTTTATCAGCATTTTTTAAGAATTCCATAGCCTGACGATAACCCACTGAACGCATGGAAGGTAAATTTTCATTAAAATCGTATTTTTCAATTAAATTCACAACTTCATTTAAAAAACCGCTTTTCCACATAATTTCCAGACGTTGTTCAATACGCCCATGCAATTCTAACCGATCTGGCATCAGTGCATAATTATGGAAACTGTAACGATATGGTAAGTTTTTAGGTTGTTCTGCCTGTAGTTTTGTAATCGGCTCACCAGTCAATTTAAAAACTTCCAAGGCTCGAATAATGCGCTGCTTGTCGCTAACCTTGAATTTTTCACCGGCAATCGGATCGACTGCACATAATTCTGCATAAACCGCTTCCCAGCCCTCCTGCTCACCCTTGGCTTCAATCTCTGCCCGGATAGCATAGTCTGCACTTGGTAGGTTATCTGACAAACCTTCAAGCAAGGCCTTAAAATACAGCATGGTTCCGCCAACCAGAATCGGGGTTTTACCACGCACATGAATATCATCAATCAGGCAGCAAGCATCTTCGACAAAGTTGGCTGCAGAATACACTTCAAGTGGACTAATAATATCAATCAGATGATGCGGATAGCGCGCCAGTTCCTCTTTGGAGGGCTTGGCTGTACCAATGTCCATTTCCCGATAAACCAGTGCAGAATCGACCGAAATCAGCTCAAATCCCCCTTGCTCATACAGTTCACATGCCAAAGCGGTTTTACCACTTGCAGTTGGCCCCATTAAATTGATGACCGGCAATTGATTGGACATGTAAAACTACTCTCCTCGAGCAAAAAGTTTATCTAGTTGAGCCAATGGAAAGGCGCGCCAGGTCGGACGACCATGATTACATTGACTGGCAAATTCGGTTTGTTCCATCTGCCGTAATAAAGCATTCATTTCAGACAAACTTAGGATACGATGCGCTCGCACTGCACCATGACAGGCCATTCCCGCCAAAATTTGGTCACGCTTCTGCAATAGGCTTTGTGCTTGATCCCCCGGATCTAAATCATTCAATAATTCAGGAATCAGGGCATCGAAATCGGCCTTGTGTAGAATAGCCGGTACACCACGTACGATAACTTGCTCATCACCATACTGATCGATTTCCAGCCCCAAACGTGCCAACTGCTCTTTCAGCTCTTCGACACGCATGGCCTGCATCCGGCTAATATTCACGACTTTTGGAATGAGCAATTGCTGTGATGTCCAGAATTCAGGTTTATCCCAAGCCGATTTCATTTGCTGCAAGACAATACGCTCATGCGCCGCATGCATATCCACAATAATCAGACCTTCGGTATTTTGCGCCAGAATATAAATGCCATGTAACTGGGCAATAGCAATGCCCAATGGATGCTCATCCACTTTAGTGTTTACATGTGTCTGAAAAGACTGCTCAGGGCTGAATATTTCGGTTTCCGAACTTTCTCTGAGCGGTGCTAAATAACTTTGCAAGGCATTATTCAGCTGCTGTGAACCAGAATAAGATTTACGGTAATCTTGGGAATAATGCACTGTTTGTGGACCTGAAGATGCAAAATCGGTCAGCACATCTGAAGTTTCATTTTCACTTAAGGCAGATGTCGTTCTCACCACCTGTGGCTGAGAATGCGCAGTCTGATGCAGGCTGAACTGTTCCTGATAACGCGGTTGCGGGGCCGTCAAGCCAGGCTGCTCATCCTGTTTCATTGCCTCGGCTAAATCTGCAGTTGCGGTCTGGAATTGTGCCAACGTTTCTTTGGCATAATGCCGTACGAACTCATGTACTTCTCGTTGATTCAGGAAGCGAATTTCATGCTTGGTCGGATGGACGTTTACATCCACATTTTCTGGATCAACTTCCAAAAACAGTAAATAAGCCGCATGCTGATGTCCATGCAAGATGCCGTCATAGGCCATCCGCAAGGCATGAGAAATGGTTTTGTCTTTGACAATCCGGCCATTCACATAGACATATTGCAGATCTGCCTGTGAACGCGCATCCGAAGGATGACCAAGCCAGCCAGACAAATGCATGTTGATACTGTCTGCATCCATCCAGTAGGCATTTTCAGTAAACTGGCGGCCAAGCAATTGCTGTACCCGCTGAAAACGCAAAGCGCCGCTATCCGCCACTGGTAAATTCAGTTTGATGCTTTCATTATGTTCTAGCACAAAACGGATATCAAAATGCGTCAGTGCCATACGGCGCACAATTTCTTCGATATGACCAAATTCAGTGCCCGGTTTTTTCAGGAATTTACGTCGTGCAGGCACATTAAAAAACAAATCCTGAACCCGAATATGCGTCCCTTTTGAAGCCGCGACCGCTTGAATTTCCTGATGATCAAAAGCCGTGCCATTGACTTCGACCTGATAACCGATGCCCTCGTCACTTTGACTGCTGATCATGGTCAGGCGTGAAACCGCTGCTATCGACGCCAGTGCTTCGCCACGAAAGCCCAGACTGCTAATCGCATACAGCTCATCAGCACTCTGGATTTTGCTGGTGGCATGACGCATCACGGCCAGCGGTAAATCCTCATGATGAATTCCGCGTCCATTGTCGATGATTTCAATTAAAGTACTGCCGCCCTGTTCGACCCGAATGATCAGCTCTGTCGCCCCCGCATCAATCGAGTTTTCCAGTAACTCCTTGACCACAGAAGCCGGACGTTCAATCACCTCACCTGCGGCAATCTGGTTGGCAAGTGCAGGATCAAGGGCACGAATACGGCGCAGACTTAAATCATTCGACATGTGAAAATTGACGCTCCAGAGCCTCTCGTAAAGCAAGATTCGATGAAATCAGGCTTGCAGTACGGGTAAGTTCATCTTCAGATTTTAAAATTTCAATAATCAGGTCAGCTTGCGGAATTTCATCACCACCTTTAGATGGCCATTCAAATAAAAATAGCGCACTCGGTGTTTCCAGGTAATCCCGGATGCCCATCAGTTCCAGTTCATACGGATCATTCAGACGATACAAGTCAAAATGAAAAATATCCTGACCATTAATTTGATAGGGTTCGACCAGTGTATAAGTTGGACTTTTCACTGAACCTTTATGACCCAACTGTTGCAAATAATAACGCGTTAAGGTCGTTTTTCCTGCCCCTAGGTCACCAATCAGATACACGACCCCCGCAGGGAAATTCTCCGCCAGAACCTTGGCCAGTTTTTGGGTATCGTCTTCATGATTTAAAGTGACATTAAATGAATAAGGCATATTACTCACGACATGATGCAAAAGAATAAATATGATAGCATCGCCACGCTTTAAAAGCCTATTCACCCGTGTGAGAAACTGTATTTTTTCACAGCATCTGCTCCTTAAGAGGTTAATCTGCCTGCCATGCAACCAACTGTTGAATTTAACCCGCCCATGCTGAATGGGGTCAGTGCCAGTAAAGTGTTTTTGCCAGCCAGTCCGGATGCACCCCTGACAGTTTTTGCTTATTTATGCACGCAATTTGCGCATATCGCAGCAGATGAATGGCAATCTCGTTTCGCCGAGGGTTTAGTCTATGATGCCCAAGGCAACAGATTAAGCACAGAAAGTCCATTTCAGGCCAATAGCCATTGTTTCTATTATCGCTTTTTGGCACATGAAGTGCATGTGCCTTTTCAACATCAGATTTTATTTGAAAATGAGTATTTCATGGTGGTCGATAAACCGCATTTTTTGACCATGAGCCCGACCGGACAATATGTGCAGGAAACGCTATTGGTTCGTCTTAAAAAGCAAACCGGCAATGAGCATTTAACGCCTATTCACCGGCTGGATCGTGAAACGGCAGGTGTGGTCCTGATTTCCAAATGTGTGGAATCACGTGGCCTGTATCAACAATTATTTGCTACACGGCAGGTGCAAAAAACCTATCATGCGATTGCGGCCTATCAACCTGATTTAAAATTTCCATTGATCACGCGATTAAGAATGGAAAAGGGACAGCCCTTTTATACCATGCACGTGCTAGACGGAACGCCGAATAGCGAGACGGCGATCGACCTGCTGGAACATAATACAGAATGGGCCAAATATGAGCTAAAACCACATACTGGCAAGCAGCATCAATTACGGGTGCACTTGAATCATCTGGGTATTCCGATTCAGCACGATCCCTTTTACCCCCAAGTAGTGCACAAGGCGGAAGATGATTTTTCTGCACCTTTAAGTTTATTGGCCAAACATATTCAATTTGTTGATCCGATCACGCAGAAAAGCATGAATTTCAGCTCGCAACTTGAATTGACACTGTAAATCACTTGTCATTACAGATTATTTTCTAAAATCGGTCGCTTTAAGATTGAATTTCAAACGTAATTGATTAGAATAAAGGCGAAAAGTTAAGTAATTTAAAGCTTTAAAAATATTATGAGAAAAACTGAAGTTTATCAAATTCGCTTGGACTCGCAAGAGAAGAAACAAGCCTTTGCGGTATTTAAGCAATTGGGGATTACGCCAGCTCAGGCCGTGCGTCTTTTTTTCAAGCAGGTGGTGATTACCAAATCGATCCCCTTCTCGATTGAAAACCAGAATATCAATCTGGAACAGCTGATCCGACTGCGCAAGCTGAAACAAAATGAAGCGAAAACCGAGCAAAATGCGCTTTCCAGTTCTGCCCTGAATCTACTCGATGATCAGGAGATCCAGCTGGATGATGATCATCTTGATTTATTTGAAGAACTGAATGCCATTTTGGGTGAAAGCGACAAAATTTAACATTGTTGCATTTCCGAACAATTTCTAAAGCCTGCCACTCATAAACTTCGCTATGCTTGATGCTGATAATCAATAAAAAATTAGCATGGAGTATGCAATGCTTGTACGACGCGCCCAGTCAGCAGACCTGAATCAGCTGGCGGTATTATTTGATGAATATCGACAGTTTTATGGTACGTCTTCCAATCCTGAACTCTCTTACCAATTTTTAAAACAGCGTTTTGAAGATGGGCAGACCGTCATTTTCATTAATACCAAAGATGATACTTTTACCGGCTTTATTATCCTGTATCTGGGTTTTTCCTCAGTGGCCTGCTCGACCTATTATATTCTGGATGATGTTTATATCACGCCGGTTTTTCGGCGTCAGGGCGCAGCCAAACAACTGATTGATACCGCGATTTTATTTGCCAAACATGAACAGGCCTTAAGAATCACCCTGGAAACCCAAAAAAACAATTATCAATCGCATAAATTGTACGAATCCATGGGATTTATCAAGGATGATGAATTTCAGACTTATCACTGTTTCCTGAAATAAGTCCTAATCTTTTCATCACATTTCAAGCGAATAAAAAATTTATTATTCCGAGCGGAATTTGGCCTGCGCCACCTGTTCAGCATTTAAATACAGCCATTCCCCTTCAACCAGTTCAGGCAAGGCCAAAGCACCAATCTGTGCACGGTGCAATTGTTCAACTTTATTGCCTACGGCAGCCAGCATGCGCTTCACCTGATGATAGACGCCCTGATGAATGGTCATTTGCAGACGATTTTCGGCCAATCGTGTCACTTCAGTAGCTGCAAAAATGCCTTTTTCATTTCTTAACTCGACCCCTTGCTCTAATTGCTGAATCTGTTCATCCGTGACTGGATCCGCAGTTTGCATCTGATAAACTTTGGCGACATGCTTTTTCGGATGGGTGAGCGCTTGCAGAAACTGTCCATCATCGGTCAGCAATAATAGTCCGGTGGTATCCTGATCCAGACGCCCCACACACTGAATCCCCCGATTCAGCAGAATGTCATCAAACAGGTCAAACACACTAAAATGATGCGTCGCCTGATGCGAACACTCATAACCTTGTGGCTTGTTTAAGGCGATATAGACTTTTTCCCGATAGCTATGACTTTTCCCATAAACCTCGAAATTTAAGTTATTCAAATCCAGTTTATGTTTGGGGTTGTCAATCACTTCATCTTGAATTGAAACAGCACCATTTTTAATCAGTTGCTGACAATGCTTGCGGGAGCCGAAACCTTGTGACTGCAACATTTTTTCCAATAGCATCTGTTTAACCTGTATCGAGTGAAGACCTGTGCATTCTATCCTGAAACAGTCATGAATTTGGTTTCTTCCGCTGTTTTCTAGGTATCATGCGTTGAAAAGCTCTACAATAGCTTTATTTTTCATTCTTTCTCTCCCGCTTATGTCGCAACTTGATCTGAATCTGATTGTTCTTTTGGTTTTACTGGCTTGCGGTATTTTCAGTCACAATAGCGCCGTCACCATTGCTGCAGCGGTATTAATCGTTTTAAAAATCACGCCTCTCAGCAGTTTATTACCCTATGTACAGGCACACGGTTTAAATATCGGCATTATTATTCTGACCATTGGTGTTCTGACACCGATTGCCAGTGGCAAAATTTCAGGAGAAAGTATTCTCAAGTCTTTCCTCAGCTGGAAGTCTTTGCTGGCAATCGCGATTGGGGTCTTTGTCGCTTGGCTGGGCGGACGTGGAGTGAAGCTGATGTCAAATCAGCCAGATGTGGTGGCCGGACTGTTATTAGGCACAGTGGCTGGTGTAGCAGTATTACGCGGTGTTCCAGTCGGCCCTTTAATTGCGGCTGGGATTTTATCCTTATTGATTAGTACACAATGAATGTTCAAATCATCAGTGCGTATTCCCAGTATGCAAAGATTTCTCAAGAAGAATCACATAACCGGAAATATGCAGATCGCCCGTTGATTATCTTGCGCTAAGCTCTAAAGCAGTACGTCAGGCTTGCTCACAAGATACTATCAGATCAACAGAATACCTTATTAATTCGATCTTTCAAGATTCAAGCAAAGAAAAGTGAATGATCTTTAAAAGCGGTGACCTGATAAAAATTTGAAATTCAATAAATGACACATACCAGTCTAATCTTTCAAAGCATAGACCAAATTTTTTATCATCTCACCATTTTCCAAATATACTTTAACCGGAATACGTTGATATTCATCACCTTCAAACGTATCCAGCTCATCCCAATATTTAGGGAGATTCTCGGATATGAATACATAACCCGTAACAGTCTCTCCCGAATCACTGAGCTGACTACCCGGACTGCCCAGCTCAGCACCCCAACCACGCTGCTGCAAATGCCCAAGAATATAACCGGCTTTCCAGCTTCCCCCAATCCGTTCCATCATATGGGCATTGGGTTGCTGCGGACGAAGCGTGCCGTATACGAATAAACTGTGCATCTTAAGAACTCTTAAACATCATTTTGATGATTATTCTACAAATAGTAGTGCTAGACGTACCTGGTCATAAGCCATTTTAGGCGTAGTCAATTCCACAATCGGACGCAGCTTAATAGAACCGTCATCATTAAAATGTTCCGGGTTTTGACGCTTGGTCAGGCGTTTATAAATCTTGCGAACCTGCTCCACCACTTCCTCACCCGGATGCGCAAGTGAGATATCCAGCCCCTGCTCTTTATGCAAACGCCCCAAATGATTGATGATGGTTGCCGGAGTCAAACCACGTTCAGTCGCGATATCGGCAATTTCATAACCTTCTTCAAACAGTTCACGCGTTTCGTCTAGCGTTGCCGTGGCATAGCTTTGTTTTCCAGCATTCTTGGAAATTTTCTTCTCATTGCGCTGGATTTCAACTTCATTCAAAGTCCCGCCACAATGTCGGATAAAGGCCTTGTGCTG
Organism: Acinetobacter sp. RRD8; assembly: GCF_031844225.1. Lineage (GTDB taxonomy): Bacteria > Pseudomonadota > Gammaproteobacteria > Pseudomonadales > Moraxellaceae > Acinetobacter. Next base: position 211,079 of record NZ_JAUZUU010000004.1, on the reverse strand, counting down.
TGCGGTCAAATCGACATTTTCAAAATTCGCTTCGGCTTCATCAGAAAGTTCCTGAAAACGGCGATCGGCTTTAATCGCCAGACTATCAAGTTCCAGAGCTTGCTCATTAAAACCTTTTAATCGCAAGCCATTTAAGCTTTTTAAACGGGACAAGGCGACATAGCCCTGTCCTTTTTCAAAGGTATGACTCAGATCAATTTCAGCAGCTTCCAGGGTCATGCCTTGGGATTTATGAATGGTAATCGCCCAAGCCAGACGCAATGGAATCTGCTGAAAACTGGCAATAGTTTTACCGGCCTCATTGTCTACCGACCAGGTTTCAGGCTCAACCACCAGTGTCGTGCCATCGGTCAGTTTGACTTTGGGCAGCACACCATATTCATCATCTTCTTCAAAACTGATGACTTCGCCCAGACTGCCATTGATATAACCCATATCAAAGTTGTTTTTTACAAACATGACTTTGGCATGTTTTTTCAGGGTTAAAGCTTCAGGCGCTCGCACTGACGATTTTAAGGTTTCGATCAGCTTTTCATTGCCATCGCATTGTGCATCAAACTGACGCGGATCATTGTCAATTTCATTTAGATGCTTAAAGTTAATACTGTCTACATCCATATTATGCGTATACAGGCGCGTATAGGTCTCGCCAATTTCTTGATGTCGCGTGGCCTGTAAAGCCGTGCGATGTTCATGATTAATTGCCTGCGCACGAATCGCGTTCAGGATGTCATTCAGATAATCATTGCCCTGACGATGCTGCTCGGTCAAATAACAGACACGAAACTTGGCTTCGACCCAAGCATCCGACATAAAGCAAAATTTGTCGCGGTTACGCTCATCATTTTTACCGACTGGCGGTAACTGGAAAAAGTCCCCTGCTACAATCACCTGAATACCACCGAAAGCTTCATCACTTTCCTTGAAATATTTCAGCACCTGATTGACCAGATTCAGCTGCTTGGCATGCAGCATTGAAATTTCGTCAATAATCAGGACTTGCGCATTTTCCAGATGTTCTTTTAAGTATTTGCGCTCTTTCATCCGCTTTAAGTCTTCTTCAGACAAAAAGTCTTTAATGCCAATGCCTGCCCAGGTATGAATAGTCATACCGTTCATGTGTGTGGCTGCAATACCGGTCGATGCGGTAATCGCGACGGCGACCTTACGTGCCTTTAAATAATTAATATATTGATTCAGCGTATAGGTTTTTCCTGCACCGGCAGAACCGGTTAAAAAGACATTTTCTCCTGCTTTGAGTAACTTAAGGGCAGTTTCCTGTTTCATAAGAGCAATACCGTAAAAGAACGGCTATAGCCTAACGATTTTTAGCGGAAAAGTTAAGCGTCATGGCGGAAAACAAGCTGTATTGAATTGTCAGGCCTGCAAGTTGAGCCAATTAATAAAATGCATGGCGATATTGCTGTATTCGGCTTCTGCTTTCTGGTTATTCGGATATTCCAGCTGATCAAAAATCACCTGTCCATTCACCAATTGACACCCCAAGATTAAGGGTAGGTGCACAGCGGGATGAGACATGCGAAAGGCCACATACTGCCTTTCCACAATTTGCTGAGCATAGCTTGCCGCCAGACAGTTCCTGAAAATTTTAGATTCCTCTAAAATCCGATCCAAAGTTTTAAGCTCTTCAAAACGCCAGTTGAAATACAGTAAAAATGAAACCTGAGTGATTGGCGTCCAGTTCACCAGTGCAAACTGTTTTTTCAGCTTGGCGATCATTTCCTGCTTTTGAATCTGATCATGCCAGACGACCGCCTGATTAAACAAACTGGTCCAGCTCAGATTTTTCGGTATTTCTGTATGGCTGGAAAAATACTCTACCAGATAGTCACGCACATAACTGTCAAATAGCGACTCACGTACATGCCCGCTTTGCAAATAAAACAGCTGCCTGAACTCAGTAAAAGGAATGCGATAGCGGTGCAGAACATTATAGAAATCACGATTCTGCTGGCTTTGAGGCTGAATATACACCAGAACCTCATCGGGTAAATGCGCCGTAATTTTATATAAATGCTGCATATACGCCTGCATCACCCGGCTCAAGTTCAGATAAACCTTTTTAGTCAGCTGATCATCCATTTTAACCACATTGCGCAGCAGCTCCATCCATTCGTCCAGATACAGAATTGAAGGGCTAATCGCAATCCGCTGATCCTCAATCGATTGGCGTGTGCCTTTTAATACCACCGCCTGATTATACTGATGCTGAAACCAGTCATGCTGGATGGCATATTCATGCATGCTATGAATAAACAATCGCGCCGAGACATATTGAAAATATTGCAAAGTCGCCAAAATAATCTGGGGATGAATATGATGGCTGTCTACAAAACTTAAGGCAGTTACTGCAACGCGTACACTGCTATGCTGGATATTATTACTGATCCAGTCCAGTACCTCGGCCGGTTGCTTGAAGATCCAGTTCACGGCACGATGACAATCAAATAGTGGCAATCGGGCTACTTTTTTCTGCCATAAATACGGATGATTTTCCAGGAAATTCCGTTTGGATAATAAATCATCCCGATGCCACACGTCCCGGTTCATCAATCGGACAAAACCGAGCAAATTACTTTGCTCCTCAGCATGCCGATATAGCAAACAGATATCATCAGTATGATCATTCAATTCATGCAGATTAAAGCGCTCTTCAAAAGACAGCGACATAATCCGGAACAGTGCCGGAGGCAAAAACTGTGCGGCGCTAAAACAGAACTCATCCAGACTGTCCATCAATGACTGGATCGACAGGAATTCATCCTGCTGTAGACACTCCAAAGAAAAAGCCTGTTGCAAGCTTTCAAGAGTCTGCTGTGGAATCTCTTGTTCATCCTGAATAAAGTTTTGCATGACAGGTGCTGTATACAACCCGGCCTTGATCAGCTGCTGGTCGATAATCTCAGCTTGAACAATCGACATTTGCTGCAAAAATTCGGACACCCGTTCCAGGCCATTAACCCACGCATAAACCTGAGCCAGGATAAGCTGACGTAACTGTTTGGCTTTGTCGCGTAAATACAGCGAATGCTGTGGTTTTAAATCGCCAGTCAGGAAATAGATATCCTGTAAAAAGAATTCCTCCAGGGCTTCTGCCTTACATTGCTGAAAATAAAAATGACTGTCAACCAAAGCAGGTGCAGCTCCAGAGTCTAGTGCATAGGGAGTATGAAACTGGATATAAAACAGACCATCCAGCAATTCAATCCGGCACTGATCCTGCTGAATTTTTATTAAATTTTGTGCATTCAGATGACCAATTATTGCCATCTGATCAAGATAAAGCTGGTTCAGCTCTGGAGAAATCCGTAAACATTGTTGTGCCAATAACCTTAAAGATGCTACCAAGCTTTCCTGTTCCATACGTACACCTCGGTCATCTTAGAATCATCTTATTTTTATATTGGATCATGCTGAGTCCTTGATCGCCAATCAGTGAACACTTAAAAATACATTATGGCATCACTTGCACTATAAAACCGTCCATGCATCCTCATTGCTAAAAATAGAACATTTCAATAGATCATAGCCTAGATTTTACAGGAAGAATTTTTCTTTTTTAGTCTTGCTGACGTAGCGCCTTAAGCTCGGCCAAGCCGGTATAAATATGTTGCTGCAAGCTGTATCGAAATGCAATTAGCTCTTCTTGAGTCTGGACCCGAGCAATCGATTGTCGTGGCATAAACTGAAAATAAAATGGCAGGCGTTTTGGGAATAATCGTTTAGGCAAAGATGGAATCACATCGCCCTGACGTAGTAATTTATTGAGTTGTGGTACTTTGAGAAGTTTTTGAAAATATTTATGCTGGATGATCTTATTGGCATCAAAGCCGATCTCATAGACTTCATCCCCACCGAGCGCGGCAAAAGGGACAATATCATAGTTGAATTCCTGAGCTAGCTTTAAAAATCCGTAACGTTGCTTCCAGATCAGTTGATACTGTTCACCCTGACGTTTAAGTACTTCGCGACCGCCTCCCGGAAACACCAGAATGGAGTAGCCCTGCTGCATCACAGCACGTACATAATGCTGGATGCCATCGACTGCCCCAAACTTTTTCACGGCTTCACGCCATAGCGGTACATAAAAATGGCTATGATCCGCAATACTGACCACAGCCACCTTATGTTCGTTATAGAGATAATCAATCAGCATCGGCGAATCAAAGATGCCGTACATGGAATGATTACCGACATACATTGCAGGCCGACTGGCATCAATATATTCAGCCCCTAAAAAGGTAGGGGTAAAATATAATTTGGATAAGGCACTTAAGCGTCTAATCCATTGCCCATCATGTTTGACCTGCAAGTTGTCTGCTCCCTATTGACTCCGGATTATGCCACGCGCTTTTGAACCAGAATCGAACCTACCGAATAACCCGCACCAAATGAACACAACACGCCGTATTCACCATCTTCAACTTCATGTGCAGTACGGTGCAAGGCAATGATCACCCCAGCAGAAGAAGTGTTGGCAAACTCATTCAGAATGATCGGTACCAAACCAGGTTTGGCATTTTCTTTACCAACGACCAGTTTCAGGATCAGTTCATTCATGCTGGCATTGGCCTGGTGTAACCAGAAGCGTTTAACACCTGTCGGCTCAATCTGATTCTTTTCCAGTTGCGCAGTAATCATTTTCGCAACCAGTGGACAGACTTCTTTAAATACCTTACGACCATCCTGACGGAAACGTTTGTCGTCAATGTCAGCATTTTCAGAGATATTCAAGAAACCAAAGTTATTGCGGATGTTATTCGAGAACTGGGTAAATAGCTCAGAATCAAGAATTTCAAAACCGGTTTTGCTGTCAGTATTTTCAATAATTGAAGCGGTTGCCACATCACCAAAAATAAAGTGACAGTCACGTGAACGGAAATCGGTATGTGCAGAGGTAATTTCCACATTCACCAATAACACACGGCGCGCGCCTGCTTTGATCGCATCATAAGCCTGTTTCAGACCAAATGTTGCTGCAGAACACGCCACGTTCATGTCATAGGCATAGCCTTTGATACCTAGAGCGGTTTGAATCTCGATGGCAACAGCAGGATAAGCACGTTGCAAATTCGAACATGACAAGATCACGATATCAATATCTTCGGCAGTCACACCAGCATTTTCCATCGCCTGCTTGGCTGCGATTACACCCCATTCTGCTTGCAATGAAATTTCATCATCTGCACGTTCACGTAAATTTGGACGTAAGCGTTTTGGATCAAGAATGCCTGATTTTTCTACGACATAACGGCGTTGTACGCCAGATGCTTTTTCAATAAAGTCTGCGCTAGAACCACGACGCGCTTCAACTTCGCCTGCAGCGATTTTGTCAGCATTTTCGTGATTAAACAGTTCCACATAAGCATTTAAACTTTCAACTAATTCTTCATTGGTGATGACATGTTCCGGATGGAATAAGCCCGTACCCGTAATGCGGATGCCCATGTAAAATTCCTTATCTGAATTACCTATATCTTAACTGATTCCAAGACGATCCCATACTTTTTGCAAGCGAGTTGGAGACACGGGTGCTTTTGTTTTCATCGGTTGTGAAAACAATGAGATTCTTAACTCCTCGACCATGAAATACAATTCTTTCAGGCGAGGGTCATCTTTAAACTTGAATAATTTTTCCATCCATTGATCAATTTGGTCAATGGCGGAATTGTCCCTTTGTAGATTATTGGGCAAGCGCTCTAAACGCAAGATCAAGGCTTTCAAATAACGTGGAAATTCAACCCAGACATCGGAAGGTTTACGATACACAAAGTCAGAAAGGCTCATTAAATCAAGTTGATCTTCAATATCATTGATATTTTTTTCAAACACAGAATGATCTAAAACCAATAATTTCCGGCGGATTTCATGCCACTGGATATAAATATCCGTGATCTCTTTCAGGGCAACTTGGCCATAAGTCAAGAAAGATTTTTTTACATCTTCAACCAGTTTTTGGAACTCTTGCGCATTGACAGGTAATTCATTAATAGACATGTGCAGTGTGGCATAAACTAACATTTGTTCCAGTTGTGCCTTATCACCGAGTGGTGAATAAGCCAGCGCCAGAGGTTTGGAAATCTGTCTTTTCAACTGGCGGGTCAAGTCTCCGAGTTGCATATGCACCAGTCGGATCACTCCTTCACGATGTTTTTTGATCGCTTCAGCCTGATCATTAAAAGTCTGAATCACCACACCCGATTCATCTTTCTGCTCCAGGGCAGAAAAAGCTTTAGTCGGAACCAGCGCCTGGTACTGCTTGACCACGACACCGGTGACTTTTTGTGAGGCTTCAAATACAAAGCTTTCCGGGAAGGTTTTAAATTCACCTTTAAGCTGTTTGACCGGACTATGCGTTTCAGTCCGACAGCGCGCTTTCAGCTCGGCAAGATCACGCCCCTGCTCAATGACACGACCTTTTTCATCAGTCACTTTAATAAAAGGCAACAGATATTGGTCTACCCGGTCAAAGCTGAAATCTTTCTCCGTGATTTGTTCGCCTCGCAGCTGGAATGCCAAGAAACTAAAAATATGTTTCTGTAAATCCTGCGCATCTACTTTTGCTATGAGTTTTTGTGCAGTATCCGGAATCGGCACCAGATTACGGCGCTTATCCTTCGGCAAAGCTTTTAGCAATGCTTCAATCAGATCCAGACGCCAACCCGGAATCCCCCATGACCAGATACCTTCATCGACCTGGGCCAAGGCTTGCAGGGGAATTTTAACTGTCGCGCCATCTTCATCATGACTCGGGTCAAAACGATAGGTTGCAGCCAGACGCAGGCTACCATTCTGCAAATAGTCTGGGAATTGCTGTGTCGTCGGACGGTCATTCAGCCACAGCACATCATCATCAACAAATAAATAACGCGGATTCTGAGGCTCTACTGTGGCACGCCAGTCTTCAAAACTACGCCGGCTAGCCACTTCAGGCGGCACTTTCGAGGCATAGAACTGGTAAATGGTTTCTTCATCAACCACCAGATCACGACGGCGTAATTTGTCTTCTACTCGCTCGACTTCTTCCAGTTTAAGCAAGTTATGCTTTAAAAATGGTGGAGTAATGCCTAAATGCCCAGTGGTTAAAGCATCCCGCAAGAAAATTTCATGTGCGGCCGCCTGATCTACTTTTTCATAATTGATTGGGCGTTTCGGCTCAATAATCAGACCAAATAATGAAATCTGATCATAGGCATTCACCACACCGGCTTTTTTCGACCAGTGCGGTTCAAAATAATGATGCTTGAGCAAGTCACGTGCGGCCAGCAGAATCCATTCCGGCTCAATCTTGGCTAGGGTGCGTAAATATACCTGAGAGGTTTCCACCATCTCAAAAGCCATCACCCATGGCGTATTGGTCTTGTGCAAGGTAGAAGCCGGGAAAATCCGTGCTTTTTGCTGACGCACCGCCATAAAAACATTACGCTCATCGGTCTTGTTGGCGATAAACGATAAGAGACCGGTCAACAAGGCACGGTGCAGATTTTCATAACTGGCTTTCTTTTCATTAAATGACAGTTTTAAACCCTTAGCCAACTCCACCAGCTGCTCATGAGTTTTCTTCCATTCACGCAGACGCAGCCAGCTCAGGAAGTGATTACGCGCAAAAGTACGGCGCTTATTTTCACTCATGCTTTCGCGGTTATTGTGCAGCGTCTCCCAGAGCTTGATATAGAACAGGAAATCAGAATCAGCTTCACGGAATAGTGCATGTTTCTGATCTGCCTGCATCTGCTTGTCCGCAGGGCGTTCACGCGGATCCTGAACTGCAAGCGCTGCCACAATGACCAGAACTTCGTTCAGCACGCCAAAATGTGCACCACCAAGAATCATGCGGGCCAGACGTGGATCAATCGGCATTTTCGCCATTTGCTGACCGATCTTGGTTAAGCCACGGCTTTGAAGTCTCCCTTTCTCGAAGGGTGAGACGTTATGCGACGCAAGAGAGGGATTTGCTTGATCATCTTCAGTTTTAGGAGAATTTTTCTCAGCCATTGCACCCAGTTCAATCAGGAGCTTACGTCCATCATTCACCAGACGGTGATCTGGTGGCTCAATGAAGTCGAAGTCTTCGAGTGAACCCAACCCCAGACTTTGCATTTGCAGAATTACCGATGCCAGGTTGGTTCGCTTGATTTCCGGTTCAGTAAACTCAGGACGGCTCAGGAAGTCTTCCTCAGAATACAAACGAATACAGACACCCGGTGCAATACGGCCACAGCGGCCTTTACGCTGATTAGCTGCTGCCTGAGAAACGGCTTCAATTGGTAAACGTTGCACCCGTGAACGATAGTTATAACGTGAAATACGGGCAAAACCGCTATCAATTACATAACGGATATTCGGAACGGTTAAAGCCGTTTCTGCCACGTTGGTGGCAATAATAATGCGTCGCCCACCACCAGAAGGATTAAAGATTTTCTGCTGTTCAGCCAGCGCCAGACGCGCATATAAAGTTAATACTTCCGTATGGCGTGGCCCATGTTTGATCAGGGTTTCCTGTAGCTCGCGAATTTCCTGTTCAGTACTGGCAAAAATAAGGATGTCGGCATGTTCAGGATGGCCTTTTTCCTGTGCATCCTGAAAGCATTCTTCGACTGCTTTGACCACAGCGCGAGGCAGATTTTCTTCAAAGTCATCAAACTCGTCATCATCACTACCGCCAATGCTCATTTCCGAGATCGGGCGATAACGTAGCTCGACTGGGAAACTGCGGCCTTCTACTTCAAAAATTGGTGCACCATTGAAGTAACTGCTAAAACGGTTTACATCCAGGGTTGCAGAAGTAATGATGACTTTCAGATCGGGACGACGCGGCAACAGTTGCTTCAGATAACCCATAATGAAGTCGATATTCAGTGAACGTTCATGCGCTTCATCAATAATAATCGTGTCATATTTGGTCAGGTAGCGGTCATGCGTCAGTTCGGCCAGTAAAATACCGTCAGTCATCAAACGCACAATTGAGTCTTGTGAACCCTGTTCCGTAAAACGTACTTTAAAGGAAATTGATTCACCGAGTTTTTCGCCAACTTCTTCGGCAATACGCTGTGATACGCTACGGGCTGCCAGTCGACGCGGCTGGGTATGTCCGATCATTCCGGTCAGGCCACATCCAGCCAGCATAGCAATTTGCGGTAACTGGGTGGTTTTACCAGAACCGGTTTCGCCAGCCACAATAATCACCTGATGCTTTTGAATCGCGGCAATCAGCTTATCAGTGTACTGAGTAACCGGTAGATCCTGATTCAGCTTGATGTTCGGAAGACGTTCAAGCCGTTGCCGTACTTTCAGATTGGATTTTTCAAATAATTCCTGATACTGCTTGGCATCTGCGTCTTTCCCCTTTTTCAGTCGATTTAAACGGTGACGGTCACGCGCCATTATCCATTGATCTACATTTAAATGACTCTGCACAGAGAAAACACCCACATCAAAAAACAGGAAAGGTTTATTTTACTTGGTTCATTAGATTTCAGATAGTCGTAGTTCTGTTAAGTGCCGGACAAATTGGCTTTGGCTGCCTGATTTCCCTCAATTCAGCGCCATAAACCTATCAAAATATCTATATGACACGCTTGAATTTTCCTGAGTAGATTTAATCATCAGTTTAATTTTGAAATTGATATTTAAATTATTTTGCGGAAAACATGCTTTTTTCCTGATTCACCCTTGAATTTTTTGGTTTCAACATCATGTTTGCTAGCACGAGGAAAAAGAGATAATTTTGTCATCAGGCCATCATCTTGATGCTGCTCAATGAACAAAGCGATTTTGCCGAAGTGGCGCGTTTTTACTTAATTCGGTTTTTCCGATGTTTGTAATGTAAAAATACCATTTTAGCATCAACCAAAATTTCGATACTCTTATTCAAAATCAAAGACTACCTCAATCATGGAGACAATGATGAGCTTAATTAATACTGAAGTTAAACCATTTAAAGCAACTGCATTCCAAAACGGCAAATTCATTGAAGTTACTGAAGCTGACCTGAAAGGCAAATGGTCTGTTGTATTCTTCTACCCAGCTGACTTCACTTTCGTTTGCCCGACTGAACTTGGTGACCTTGCTGACAACTACGCTGAATTCCAAAAACTAGGCGTTGAAATCTACTCAGTTTCTACTGACACGCATTTCACTCACAAAGCTTGGCACGATTCTTCAGAAGAAATTAAAAAAATCCAGTATGTAATGGTTGGTGATGCAAACTGGACTCTTGCTAAAAACTTTGACGTATTAATCGAAGCTGACGGCCTTGCTGATCGTGGTACTTTCGTAATCGATCCAGAAGGTAAAATCCAAATCGTTGAAATCAACGCTGGTGGTATCGGCCGTGATGCTCAAGAACTTCTTCGTAAAGTTAAAGCAGCTCAGTACGTACATGCTCACCCAGGCGAAGTTTGCCCAGCTAAATGGAAAGAAGGCGATGCAACTCTTGCTCCTTCAATCGACCTAGTTGGTAAAATCTAATTTTAAATTTTAATTAGATTGAACTGATTCAAAAAACCACGCTTTTTAGCGTGGTTTTTTATGGTTTAAACTTTTATCTCAGCGCAATACGGGAGTTTATTTTTTTAAATTATTTTATTAGGACTTTAAATATTGCAGTCCTATTTTTTTCTTGATCCATCATATAAAAATTCAGGCATATCTTTTGCTTCGCTTTCTCATAATCCTTACCCATTCTTACAATTGAGCTATACATCTGCAGAGCCATATGGCATAAGTTCAAATGATAAGATAAGAAATATTCAGTGGAGGAACGCATATGCAAAAACTGCTTACCGTGATTTCTTGGAAATACAATCCCTCAAGCCGCCACCTGAAAATTGTATACAGTAATGGTCATACCGAGCTGTATCATCCCGTACCTGAATTTATTTATGACAACTTACTAAGACGCCAAGACAAAGCCGCATTCGTGGAAAAGTATCTCGAATATAATTTACATTTTAATAAAATTTGCATGGATTGAAGTGAATCCATTTAACGAAATCCCACCATCAGCAAACCTGCGCCTATGGGTACAATACTCATGATAAAACGTGGGTCTTGCTGAATTAAGGCAATAAACTCTTCGACTTCTGCTGCATGTGAAATGACATTATCAACTACCAGTAACCCGCCCTTTGCTTTAAGTAATCGACTCAAATGTGGCCAGTAACTGACATAAGCATCTCGTTCAGCATCTAACAGGATAAAATCAAATATTTCCTTTTCTGCCTCCAGATAAACCTGAGCATCAATTACTTTAAAATTGATTAAATCTGCAAGATCTATTTCTGTCGCATATTGCTTTGCCTGAATAACCCGTTCTGCATCAACTTCAAGTGTTGTAATCATGGCTTGAGTCTGCCGAGCCGCTTCTGCCAGCCATAGAGTGGAATAACCAGTAGAAGTCCCAATTTCCAGAATACTTTTGGATTGTTGCGCACGAATCAGCATAGATAAAAATCGGCCTGATTCTGGTTCTATATTGCGATATCGGTGCAGGCGATCTGCCTGCTTAAGATCATGCCTATGAAATTTTTCATATAATTCTTGCATGAATCTTTCAAATTCATCTGAGTTTTGCATCACTCTTCCCTGAGTCTGTTTGGCTTAAAGTGCCTGAATCAATTTAAAGCGTTCTACTTCACGATCATCGCTGATGGTAATGGTTTCAGTGAACATCGTTAAAGGACGTACCCAAATTGAATAATCCCCATAGAGACATTGATAAACCACCAGCTTTTCTTCAGTTTCACTGTGCGTGGCGACATGAAACACCTGATAAAGCTGTCCCTTATAATGTTGATAAATACCGCGTTGTAATTCCATCATTCAAGTCTCAAATATCTTGTTTTAATCTTAGCTGAAAATCCTTATTCTTGCTCTAAACTACTTGAAAATTAATCTTTTGACCCCATATAGAACTTTGAAATTAATGATGAATTTTTCAATAAATCTGAAAATCCGATCAACAAAATAAAAACAAACTGTTTTACCTATTTACGCAATTCATTTAATATCCTGTTATCAAATAAACATTTACTCCTTTGGAGACGTTAGCAATGTTAGACCAAAATACTTCAGCTCAACTTAAAACCTTATTAGAACGCCTGGAAGGCCCGATTGAACTGGTCGCGACTTTAGATGGCTCTGACAAATCAGCCAAAATCCAGGAACTGGTTGCCGAAGTGGCTGCACTGTCTGACCTGGTCACTGCACGCTTTGACGGGACCAATGCACGTGCGCCAAGTTTCGGGATTGCCAAACAAGGTGAGGAACCGCGTGTGTTCTTTGCAGGCTTGCCAATGGGCCATGAGTTCACCTCACTGATCCTGGCATTGTTGCAAACCTCAGGTTATGCACCGAAAGTTTCAGATGAAGTTCTGGCGAATATCAAGAGTCTGGGGGTTCAATCTAACTTTGACGTGTTCGTATCGTTAAGCTGCCATAACTGTCCGGATGTGGTTCAGGCACTCAACCTGATCGCCATCTATAACCCGGGCACTACAGCGACCATGATTGATGGTGCTTTCTTCCAGGAAGAAGTGGAAGAACGCAAGATCATGGCGGTGCCGATGGTATTCCAGGACAACCAGCATATTGGTCAGGGTCGTATGACACTGGAAGAAATTATCGCCAAGCTGGATAGCAATGCCGCTGCCAAAGATGCTGAAAAGCTGAATGCCAAAGAAGCCTTTGATGTCCTGGTGATTGGTGGTGGACCTGCTGGGAATACCTCTGCAATCTATGCAGCACGTAAAGGCATTAAAACCGGGATCGTGGCTGAACGCATGGGCGGTCAGGTCATGGATACCATGGACATCGAAAACTTCACGTCTGTACAAAAAACTCAAGGTCCGAAGTTTGCAGCCGAGATGGAAGCCCACGTGCGTGAATATGGTGTCGACATCATGAGCCTGCAACGTGTGTCTGATATCAAAGGGGCAGACGAAACGGCCAATGGTCTGGTGGAAGTGACTTTAGAGAATGGTGCCAAACTGGAATCTAAAACCGTGATTCTGTCGACCGGCGCACGCTGGAGAGAGATGAATGTTCCAGGTGAGCAGGAATACAAAACCCGTGGTGTGGCATACTGCCCGCACTGTGATGGCCCACTGTTCAAAGGCAAGCGTGTAGCCGTGATTGGTGGCGGTAACTCGGGTGTTGAAGCTGCGATTGATCTGGCAGGGATTGTAGAGCATGTAACTTTGGTGGAATTTGATACCAAGCTGCGTGCGGATCAGGTGTTGCAAGATAAACTGAACAGCTTGCCGAATACCACCGTGATCAAAAATGCTTTATCTACGGAAGTGGTTGGTGATGGTTCACAAGTGACTGCACTGAAATACAAAGACCGTGCTACGGATGAAGAGCATGTGGTTGAGCTGGCGGGGATCTTCGTGCAGATCGGTTTGTTGCCAAATACGGACTTCCTGAAAGAAACCCAAGTTGAGCTGACCAACCGTGGTGAGATCGTGATTAACGATCGCAATGAAACCAATGTGAAAGGTGTATTTGCTGCAGGTGACTGTACCACAGTGCCATACAAGCAGATCATCATCGCGACCGGCGAAGGTGCCAAGGCATCACTGTCTGCTTTTGATTACATCATCCGTTCTGGGCAGTAAGTTTTAGACTAGCTCAAATAAAGCCCGCTTGATGCGGGCTTTATTATGTATATTTTCAAGAGAATTAACTCTTAATTCATTGATTATTATTTGATTAATGAAAATATTTCTTACATTTTAAGAAAATCCTACTGCTTGTGTAATGAATTTTTATACTCTATTGTCTCTATGTAATTATCAGCAATTGCTTATTGCAAGCTGATGCTGCTCTACCTATGATAAAAAACCAATTGAATCATCTTTCATGATCGAAGAATAAAAAGGATAACATCCTGGGAGAAGAACAATGCAGTATCAATATCATTGTGCCTGCTGTGAAAAAGTAGTCGACTCTACAGAAAAATCATGCTCAAGCTGCGGCTCACATCATATTCGCAGCCCTTTTGGTTTTTGGGTTTTGTGTCTAGTAGCCTGCCTCGTTACAGCAATTGTGTTTAAAGTGGTGCATTTGTATGTACAGTCACAACAAGAAATTCCAGTACAACACTCTCTACTTGACGTTTTAAAAGAAGAAGATAAAAGACTTCGCTAATTTCATTCATCTCACAACAAAGACCTGTTGGTTCAAACAGGTCTTTTTATTACTCTTGAATAATTCAAATAGCTATGCGGAAAATAGCCTCATCAAATCCAGATTTGATTTACAATAGTTGTGGATTTGAATGAGAGATGTGCCATGGTTCTGTTAATTAAAAAAGGTGGATTACGCGAACGTGCCAACCGTAGCCGTAGCTATCAAGGCTCTGAAAATACTGAAACCATCTTAAAGCCTAATCGTTATCAAACGGCTGTTAAAACACCAGACAATTTAGCCTCTCCTGCCCCGACCTCACCAATATCTCCAGCATTAAATGAAGATATACCACTTAATTCATTAGAATAAGTGCGTCATACCATAACCACAATGCAAATAGCAGAAATAGTCCGCCTGAAATCATATCAATATAACTCCCCGAACGCTGGTACAAGGTTTTAATTTTTGGTTGGGAAATCAACAGCATCAATAAAGCAAAGGTGATAAAGGTCTGCAAAGGAATAATCACTGCGAGCTGTGTTTTCAAATAATCTGAAGCAGATGAACTTAAGGCCAGTGAAAATACGCTACTAAAATAGATCAGTGTTTTTGGATTAGAAAGATTGGTCCATAAGCCCAACATAAAATAGTTTTTAGCTTGCACCTGTCCATTCGTATCGTCGTCGGTCTGATGTCTATTTTTAAAGCTATGCACACCACCCTTTAACATGGCCCATCCCATCTTCGCCAGGAACATGCCACCCAAAAGCATTAAGGCGTGCTGGATCCATGGAAACTGGCCAATTAACACAGTAAAACCCGCAAGTGTCAGTACTACCCAAACCACGATACCGGCAGAGATCCCTGCAATAATTTTCAGGGCATTCTGGCGTGTGGTGGATGCAGCACTTTTGGCAATAAGTAAGATATCGGGGCCGGGACTGAGTTGAGCAACAAAATGCAGGAGACAGATCGTAAAAAGCAGAGACATTAAAATAAGGTAAATTTATAAAAATATATTATAACGTTTGTTCAAAGAGATTAGAAAGCTCCAATAAAAAACCGAATCATCAGATTCGGCTTAAATAGAATTTTTTAAATAAAACATTTATTTTGGATTGATATCTTTCATTTCAATTTTTTTCGCCTCAGGTCTCACTTCACGTGCTTCACCATCAATAATGTTGGAATCACCGCGACCTGATTGCTGATTTTGCATATCCTGCATTTGACGCATCATCTCGGCAAATGGGTTCTGGCCTTGTGCACCACCCATATCGCCCATCATGCCACCCATCATTTTTTCCATCATGAGTTGCTGACGTTTCATCATCGCTTTCATTATAGCAGCCTTAAAAACCTGCTGAACCGCTGGAATGAGCATCAATACTGCCAATACGTCGGTAATCAATCCAGGAATAAGCAGAAAGAAACCTGCCAGAATTTTAGGTAAATTTCCTGTTAATGCAGGATCTGCACTCATCTGTCCCATCTGCATTTGCTGCATTTGTGGCATTACACCGGCCGAGTATTTACGGATCAGATTCATACCAATAAAAAATGCGGCCACAAACCAGAAAAATACGTACCACATGCTCCCGACGAGGTCACCCACGCCAATCCAGACAAATACTTCTAGGATTAAGCCTGCAAGGATAATAAGAAATAATTTCATGAAAATTAATCTAATCTCAGTAAAATAAATAATAGGATGCTGGAATCAACTGCTTCATCAGGATCAAGCTTTTTTGATACGCTTATGTAACAATATGGGCATTATTCTATTTTTAAAGTGCGGGCATGTCATTAATTATTGGGATTGACCCCGGTTCTCGTTTAACCGGTTACGGAATTATCGAAAAAGACGGCTCCAAACTGACTTTTGTTGATGCCGGCACCATCAGAACAGAAACGACAGAAATGCCTGAACGTTTAAAACGGATCTTTGCCGGCGTGGAGCGCATTGTAAAATTTTATGGTCCCACTGAAGCTGCGGTAGAACAGGTCTTTATGGCACAAAATCCGGATTCTGCCTTAAAACTCGGTCAGGCCCGTGGTGCTGCTGTTGCGGCACTGGTCAATCTGGATTTGAAAGTCGCTGAATATACTGCGCGCCAGATCAAGCAGTCGGTAGTGGGTTATGGCGCTGCGGATAAAGAACAGGTGCAGATGATGGTAATGAATATTCTAAAACTCAGCATCAAACCGCAGCAGGATGCCGCCGATGCTTTAGCTGCTGCTATTTGTCATGCCCACGCCTCAGGCAGTATGAGTAAAATGGCGGTATTGAATGCGTTGGGTGGTATGGCACGCGGCCGGAGTCGCGTCAGTAGCCGTCGTCGATAAGGTTTAACGCAATATTATAAAGTCTTGAGCATCTAGCTCAGATTCCAGATACTCTTGAATAACCGCTTGTACGATTGCACGAGCAGGCCCTTTCCAACTTCGTGTAATCATTTCCTGAAGTTGGGAGTCTGTTCCAGCAATAACGGCCTCCACCTCACCTGTGCTCAAGTTCTTCACATATCCTTTCAGTCCAAGCGCCTGAGCCTGCTCGGCAAACCAGTAACGGTATCCGACTCCTTGAACTTGGCCTGAAATATTCAGTTTGATGACTGGCACACTATTCTCCTTAGCGATTCACGACCTGATAAATCGCATGTTTCATATCCTGTGCCTGCAAGCCACGTTCGCCATTTTTGGCCAGTTCATCACCTGCAAGTGCATGCAGCGTCACAATTTCATGCAAATAAATTTTTTGCGCAAATTGCGCCTTTAGACTGGCAATCATGCCGGCCAGCACATCCCCCATTCCGCCAGTGCCCATACCGGCATTCCCGGCATCACAGATGTAAAGCTTTTCTTCCAGAATCAGACTGCCTGAACCTTTTAGCACCCACTGTCCCTGATATTTTTGTTGCAGTGCATGAATGGCTGCAATCCGATCCATTTCAACTTCCGCAGTGCTACATGCCAGTAATGTGGCTGCTTCCCCAGGATGCGGAGTCGCATAAGTCTGGGAATTCAAAACTTGAGGCTGCTTGGCCAGAAACCATAAGGCATCCGCATCCAAAACAACCTCCAGATCAGATTGCTGAATCAGTTCAAACCAGATTTCGTATTGCGCTTTTGCCCAAGGATCACGACCTAACCCCATGCCAAAACACACTGCATCGACCTGCTGAATCAGTGCTTGGCGTTGCTCCTGAGTTAAGAGATTGATATCACGCAGCATGATATTCGGTGCACGTGACAAAATCGCAGTATGATGTTTTGCATCACAGATGATCGTCACTTTACCTGCTCCTGCAGCAAATGCTGCCTCTGCTGCCATGATCACTGCCCCCCCCATATCGGCATGACCACCTACAACCAAGACATGACCATAACTGCCTTTATGACCAAAGGCTTCACGCTTCGGCAATTGAATCTGATGTGATGAAAGACAAGCAATTGGTTGAAGCTCAGTATCTGTCGGGATAGCAGAAATCAGTTCGATCTTGCCCGCATATTCTATGCCTTGTCCGGTAAAAAGTCCTGCCTTAAGCCCTAAACCCGTGAAAGTGTAGTCAGCTTTAATCGCAACAGGCAAAGGCTGGCCGGTATTGGCATCCAATCCACTCGGAATATCAATTGAGATTTTTAATCCAGTTTGCTGATTGATCGTTTGAATAACATTTTGCCAGTCAAAGTCCAGCTGACGGTTCAGACCAATTCCGAATAATGCATCGATATAGACCTCACATTCAGATTGAAAATCAAAATGCGAATAAGGCTGCAAGCCAGCTTGCTGAGCTTCCTGCACAGCCGATGCTAAATCTTTGGAATTACCCAACTCAACTGCATAAATATCAACACTGAAGCCCGCCTGTTTGAGATATTTGGCCACAAGATAGCCATCGCCGGCATTATTACCCTGACCACAGCAGACCGCGATTTTTTTTATTTTTTGCTGGGAAAATAAAGTGATCAGCCGCTGACTAATCCCCCAGGCGACTTGTTGCATTAAACCGTAGGAACTATTTTGCTGTTGAAACCAGCGCTGCTCCCATGCTTGTAGATCACGGCTATGGTAAACTTGTTGCTGCATTTCTTATTCTCTGTCTTTGGTTTATGGCAACTCCCGATTCTCAAGCGCAAATTAAAGTTTATCAACAAGATCCAGCCGAGCTAAAAGCATGGATTAAAGCGCAGGCTTTAGAATTGGGTTTTTCTGATTGTGTCATTGCCAAACCAGATGCTCAAGCAGAATTAGCACGCTTACAGGAATATCTGGATCGTGGTTATCATGGTGACATGAAGTTTCTGGAAGAGAATCTGGAAAAACGTGCCAATCCCGCCTTACTGGTTCCCGGCACACATAGCATTATCTGTGTGCGTATGGATTATCTGGTCGACGCACCAGAACCACGTTATATCCCTTATGCACCCAACTCTGCCATTATCGCGCGTTATGCTCGTGGCCGGGATTATCATAAAACCATGCGGGGTCGCCTGAAAACCTTGGCGACAAAAATCCGGGAAAAAATAGGTGATTTTGAATCACGCCCATTTGCCGATTCTGCGCCCATTTTTGAAAAATCGCTGGCTGAAAGTGCCGGTATGGGCTGGACAGGCAAACATACCTTGCTGATTCATAAAACATCAGGCTCATTCTTTGTTTTGGGTGAACTGTTTACTTCACTCGAACTGCCCTTTGATGAACCTGCGACGAAACATTGTGGCTCCTGTACCGCCTGTATCGACATCTGTCCGACTCAAGCGATTGTCGAACCGTACATGCTGGATGCACGACGCTGTATCGCCTATCTGACGATCGAATATAAAGGCATTATTCCAGAAGATTTACGACGCGGAATTGGCAACCGTGTTTTTGGTTGTGATGACTGCCAACTGATTTGTCCCTGGAACAGTTTTGCCCAAGTCACCTCGATAGAGGATTTTCATCCGCGTCATGGTCTGGATCAGATGAGTTTACTGGATTTATGGCAATGGGATGAAGCTACCTTTTTAAGTGCGACTGAAGGCAGTCCGATGCGTCGTACGGGTTATCAAAGCTTTATGCGCAATATCGCCATTGGTTTGGGCAATGCACCCTTTGATGGGCAGATTATTCCGGCCCTTCAGCAACAGCGTAATCAACATGATGAAATTGTGCAGGTACATATCGATTGGGCTATTCAAGAACAACTGGCAAAATCCAGTTAATTTTCCATCTTTACCTAGCGTCACAGTTTCACTTAAAAGCCTTACACACCCATGTTTCAGACTATGGCATAAATAAAAATAGTCAGAAATGAAGTGGAGGAAAGATGATGTCATCAAAAAATCCAAATCAAGAACTGCTGGAGCAGCTTCAGCATGACCAGCAGAAGCAACAACAGCAGCAGCCGCAACATGGCCCGATTAATTCCCCAAAAAACAATCAGCATGAACAGGATCAGCGCGTGTTTAACAAGCAGCACCGTAGTGATCTGCATGGCCAGGATATTCATGGAAATCACAGTAATAAATAATCTGGCAACTGAAAAAACAAAGCTCACCTCGTGTGGGCTTTGTCATTTATATAAGGTCATATTTTGCTAATGAAGCAAAAGCTTATTTTTATTAAGATGAACCGAATGATAAATAAGCACAGATAGGGAAAGAGATGAACAGTAGTGATGCGGTACGTAATGATTGGTCACGTGAAGAAATACAAGCTCTATATCAACAGCCTTTAATCGATTTAGTGTTCCAGGCGCAACAGGTTTATCGTGAACATTTCACTGCGAATACCGTTCAGGTGAGCACCCTGCTTTCGATTAAAACCGGTAAATGTCCTGAAGACTGTAAATACTGTTCACAATCAGCGCATTATGATTCCAAACTGGAAGCTGAAAAACGCATTGCAGTCGATAAAGTGATTCAGGAAGCCAAACAGGCGCTGGCATCAGGCAGTTCACGCTTTTGTATGGGGGCTGCATGGCGCAACCCGCATGAACGCGATATGCCTTATGTGCTGGAAATGGTACGTGAAGTTAAAGCACTCGGTCTGGAAACCTGCATGACACTGGGGATGCTAAATGGATCACAGGCTGAACGCTTGAAAGATGCAGGACTGGATTATTACAACCATAATCTGGACACTTCTCGTGAATACTATTCACATATCATCAGCACGCGTAGCTTTGATGATCGTCTGGATACTCTGGATCATGTGCGTCAAGCTGGTATGAAAGTCTGTAGTGGCGGTATTGTGGGTCTGGGCGAAAGTCGTGATGACCGGATTGGTTTGTTATATGAGCTTGCAACTCTGGCAATCCATCCTGAATCTGTGCCAATTAATATGTTGGTGCCGATTGAAGGCACACCGATGGCAGATGTAGAAAAACTGGATGTGATTGAATGGATTCGTACCATTGCCGTAGCCCGCTTGTTGATGCCTAAAAGCTATATTCGCCTTTCTGCAGGGCGTGAATCCTTAAGCGATTCGGATCAGGCTTTGGCATTTATGGCTGGTGCCAATTCTATTTTCTCTGGTGAAAAACTGCTGACGACCCCTAATACATCCCAAGGTCGAGATCAGCAACTTTTTGCAAAATTAGGTTTAGTTGCAGAACAGCCAAAACCAAGTGTTCGCAGTCTGGCTACAGATGCAATGGCAAGCTAATCACTGTTTAAGTTGATGAACTCGCAGAAAAGTTATGTGCAGTAATTAAAATGCCATAACGGGCATTCAGATAATCTCCGACTCGGATTTGATCTACTCCATTGGCATGATGCACCATCAGCGCTTGCGTGACTGCATCATAGCTAAAGGAGTCATAACTATCTTGATGCAGGCTGAGCCAGTGCAGCGTATCTGCCAGGTTGCTGTCGACGATATAGGTATCTGCATGAAAATCTTTACTCATATGCCTGTTCATCGTGATGAAATTTCCCTTTAATTTTAACGGAAATTAGCCCATAACAAGCATAAAAAAGTGAGCCATTGCTCACTTTTCTTGCAAAAACTTTAGTCCTTATTCGTACCGCACTTACGACACTCCCTGTGTTCCCCGATTTCTTGCATTTGCTCATATTCATAAATATGCAAACAAAACAATTTTCTTAAAAGCTGAAGCATCATTGAAACTCCTGTTTAATCATTTTTTTAATACGCTTCTTAAGATATTCCGTCCTGAAACATCATGATTTTTGACTAAAAAATCATCTCATATTAATTAGCATAATTTTTTCAGTTGTAAAATGCATTTCATCTACTTTTCAATTTTTTTTGCAGATATTCTTTGAACTACATCACAATTATTTCATAAATATGAACTTTTTTTTTGATTAAAGAGGATGTTTATGGAATTTAGATAACAAAAGTAATATCTGAGGGAGATGCTTTTTTATTAAGCTGGTAACGAAGAATCTTTATTGAAAGGCAAACTAGAAAAGTTCATTATCAGTGGAGGCAACCCATTTTAAGTCCTTCGAGATAAGAACGACGATCAATTAAGTGAATTGCTTACTTCAGATTTCATAATATCCAAAAACAAAAAACCCCTTATGATTAATGCACGTAAGGGGTTATTTTATATGGTGGGCCCAGACAGACTTGAACTGTCGACCAACGGATTATGAGTCCGCTGCTCTAACCAACTGAGCTATAGGCCCTATATGCTGAAAACTTTATTTATCAATAAGTTCAGGCGTCATGAATACTAGCTAAGATTTTTTGGAAAGACAAGTGCTTTTATAACTGCTTGAACATTTAGGCAGCAATCATAAGCGACTAGTCTTAGCCAAAATTTCAGTTACTTAAGACTTCAGTATAGGAGGCGTATAGAAAAATGAGATACATGCTGCATCATTTAAGACAAATGAGCCTGTCATCTTGAATTTAATCCGGTCTACTAAGGGTAAAACTGATAGATTTAAGGTCTTAGTATATCTATAAGGTATTAAAATTCTTTATTGCTCAGGCAGCACTGTTAAAGGAATAGCCTTGAGCTCAAGAAGATAGAATGACTAGAATTCAGACTTCATTTCTTCGTCTTTATGTAAATCCCGCTTAATTTCGATCAAAGACCATACAATTATAAGCGCAAAAATCAATAAGGAGACTACGAAGGCTGTCATGTACGTCATACTTTTCAATCTCAGAGTAGAAAGAATAAGAAAATAGAAAAGACCTGTATCAGTCTTCTTCTTCGACAAAAGTCTAATAACTAAAGTGTGCTCTGGATAGTCATTTTTTCATCATTTTAAGACTTTTTTTGTATCTACTAATATTTTTAAGATATTAATATTATTTTATTTATATATATTAACTCTTAATCTTGCAGCTTAAAAAGATGAATAAATCATAGATTTTTACATTATTCGCTGATTTTATTGGAAAGCCTATTGACTGTATGGGCGAACAAGATGAAATTATGCAGTTCTCTACATACAGCTTTTACTTATCTGTGCTTATGCTAAATAAATTCCTTGGCGAATCTGCATTTAAACTTGCAGGTTGGCAATATCATGTCGAACCAGATGTGCTTGAAGATAAACAGGTTATTATTGGATTTGAACATACCTCAATGATGGATGCGGTACTGTCAATTGCTCTGTTCCAGATTTACGACCTCAAGGTTCATACCTTAATCAAAAAAGAATTATTTAAAGGACCTTTCAAACCGCTATTAAACGCTGTTGGTGGTATTCCGGTTGACCGCAAGGCCAGTAAAGATATCGTGACCCAGATGGTGGAACATTTTCAGAACAATGAAAAGTTCAATCTGGTCATTGCTCCCGAAGCGACACGAGCCAAACAGGGTGAAGCACGCAAACCGATCCGTACCGGTTTCTGGCATATTGCCAAGGCTGCCAATGTACCGATCGTGTTGTTATACGCCAATTCCAGAACCAAGCAAGGTGGCATTCTTGGCAAGATCTATCCGACAGACCTTGCGCATGACCTGGCTTTGATCAAACAACTGTATAAAGATAAGGTTGGTCTGGATATCGTTATACCAGAGTAAGCTTTTTAAAAGAAAAGCACGGACATAATCAGCGATTTTGCTTTTTATGTCCAAGTCATCTGTCTATATCAATGTATAAATAGAATTATAAATCTCCCTATCCTCTTTCTATTTTTCCTCGATATTGCACTTTTTTTGTTTTTATCCTGAAATCTCAAATCCAGGCACTTTTTTTTAAAAAAACGCTTATGGTAGAATTTCGGCATTCTGATAGGCATACAGCCAATCTACAAGGAGCATAGTTCGCATGGCGGGTCATTCCAAGTGGGCCAATATTAAGCATCGCAAAGCAAAACAAGATGCGAGTCGTGGTAAAGTTTTTACCAAATACATTCGTGAATTAACCACTGCTGCAAAGCTTGGTGGTCCAGATACTGCAAGCAACCCTCGTCTACGTGCTGTGGTTGAAAAAGCATTATCAGTGAATATGACACGTGACGTGATCAACCGTGCCATTCAACGTGGTGCTGGTGGCGAAGATAACGACGACCTGAAAGAAGTGACCTACGAAGGTTATGGTGTAGGTGGTGTTGCGGTTATTGTTGAAACCATGACTGACAACTTGAACCGTACTGTGCCTGACGTACGTCATTGCTTCTCTAAAACTGATGGTAACCTAGGCACTAACGGTTCGGTGGCATTCCTGTTCACGAAACGTGGCGAGATTACTTTTGAAGATGTTTCTTTGGAAGATCAAATCATGGAAGTGGCATTAGAAGCAGGTGCGGAAGACATCGAAGTCACTGAAGATGAAATCCTGGTGATTACTACACCTGAAGCTTTCGGTGATGTTCAAGATGCTTTAACTGCTGCAGGTTTAAAATCTGACAATGCTGAAGTGGTGATGAGTCCTTCAACCAAAGCAGAAATCACCGACATCGATCAAGCGAAAAAAATCATGAAAATGATTGATATGCTTGAAGATCTGGATGATGTACAGAACGTATATACCAACGTTGAATTCTCAGATGCTGTTTTAGCAGAACTTGATGCTTAACTGTCACTGATTCAAAAAACGCACCTTAGGGTGCGTTTTTTTGTGGCTGTCGACCACCCTAGCTTTGATTAAACTTTATTGAGTAATCCGCTACAGTTAAAGACATTATATTCTTTAATGACAAAGCTGGAATGCAGTGCCACCACATGCTCAATTTTTCCAATCCGCTTAAGCAGGATTTCACTATAATTTTCCATATCTCTTGCCACGACTTCAACAATAAAGTCTGCCGACTGACCGGTGACCAAAAAGGCATTAATTACTTCGGGAATACTTTCCAGTTCTTCCAGAAATTTGGCAAAAGTATCGCTATCATGTTTGCTTAAGGATACCTGCAACAGCACATGCAGACTGAAACCTAATTTTTGGTAATTGATTTCACGTTTTAAGCCACTGATAATATTATGATCGATTAAGTGTTTGATCCTACGATGCACCGAACTGACAGATAAATTCACCCGCTCGGACAGTTCATTCAGATTGACATCTTC
The DNA here is from genome assembly GCF_031844225.1 of Acinetobacter sp. RRD8. GTDB lineage: Bacteria > Pseudomonadota > Gammaproteobacteria > Pseudomonadales > Moraxellaceae > Acinetobacter. Next base: position 186,438 of record NZ_JAUZUU010000004.1, on the reverse strand, counting down.
ATGGGTCAATATTTCTAGAATATGTTTATCGAAACGATCCAGTTCCATTTTTATACTCTTATATCAATAATCAATAGATGCAGAAAATTTTGCGCCATCTCTGTTATACAATATTTATTTATTTTTCACAAAATTTTCATATTCTGAAATTTTTTCCCAAATGGGATTTCATTTTATAAATACGGTTTTCAGGAGGGTTTAAATGACCGTTAATCGCATAAATTAAAAACATGACCAATGGTATTTTTGATTAAATCTTTATTTTTAAATTATTTAAATTGGGTAAACATGGCAACAGATAGGCTATTCCTGTCAGCCCCTACACGACTTAACCGTCCATCTTTTACAAGTGTATAGAAATAGATTAAAACAAAGGCGCTTTAAAAACAAAAATAGCGCATTTCAAAAATATTACACAAGGAACGGTCATGGCTTCTAAACTTTTAAGCTTGATAAAAACAAAAGTGAGTCCTGTTTTAACCGTCGAAACCCAAAACGAAGAGCTTATTGGGCGGCTTATTCGGTGGAACGACATCAGGTACCCTCACCAATCTTATTGGCAATCTCACCGGATCCAATACTCAACCTTCAGTCAGCTCATTATTAAATAATCTCCTTTCTGGAAGCAGCCTGAGTACGACAAATCTCAGCAATTTATTAACTCAATTTTCTGGTTCGAATGCCTCAAGTTTAAATATTCAAAGCCTGATCAGTAGCTTAACCCAAACCAATGGTGGTAGCTTTAATATTACCCAGGTCACCAACTTATTAAAGAGCTTAATGGGGAGCAATAGCAGCAGCCTGGATCTTGAGGCTATTTCTCAACTGGTAGGCGGCTTATTGGGCGGCAGTACGGGCAATATTGATATTGGTAAAATTTCTGAACTGGTCGGTGGCCTGATCGGCGGTTCAAGCAATATTGATATCAGTGCGATTGCTAGTCTAGTCGGCAACCTGATTGGCGGGAATGGCGAGATTGATATCGCGCAAATCGCTCAGCTTGTTGGTGGCCTGATTGGCGGTAATGGTGAGATTGATATCGCGCAAATCGCTCAGCTTGTTGGTGGCCTGATTGGCGGTAATGGTGAGATTGATATCGCGCAAATTGCTGAATTGATCGGTGGTTCTGGCGGATTGGGCGGTGTAGATATTGGTGCAATCGCAGGTCTGGTCAGCAACCTGATCGGTGGCAATGGCGAGATTGATATTGCACAAATCGCTCAGTTGGTTAGCGGCCTGATCGGTGGTTCTGGCGGTTTAGGTGATATAGATATTGGAGCAATTGCAGGTCTGGTGGGGGGGTTAATTGGTGGCAATGCAGGCAGTGATTTTGATCTTGGTGCTATTACCGATTTAATTAGCGGCTTTGTAGGCGGAAATGCAACGGGTGGTTTTGATGTCGGTGGCTTCACTGACTTACTGAGCGGTCTAATCGCGAATGGTTCAAATGGCATAGACTTAGGTGGGTTATTGGGTAATCTGAATCTCGGTAGCGATCTGGATTTGGGTGGTATGATCGAAGGTATTTCTTCTGCTTCAAACGGCTTTGACTTAGGCAGTATTGCCGAAGGTGTTGGTCTGTTGGTGGGTAATGGCTCTTCGATTGAATTGCCTGACCTCGGTGATCTTGTCCAAGGTGTGGGTACGACTGATTCCAATATTGACCTGTCTGCTCTCCTGCCGGGCATTAAAGATACGATTCAGAATATTGGCAGTGGCGGTTCTTCATCCGGATTTGATTTTGGTTCACTCCTCAATAATTTTACTAAAAATATTGATATCGACCAGACTAATCCTTGGGGTTAATCATAATCTCATCAAAAAAACGCGCTTCATGCGCGTTTTTTAATTTTGAAAGTAGCGTTTAAACTTATATACCACGCCAGTCTACCCGTGCATTGCGTTCGGTTCGGTAAATACGACAAATATATTCACCCAGTGGTAGCTCATTCAAATACTGCTGATAGTCACGATATTCTTCGGACAAGGTTTCAAAATTTTCTTTTTCCCACGGCGTACCTGGAATCGCCAAAAGCGGTGCCAACATGGAACAGACTGCAATATCCGCCAGACCTAAACGATTTCCGACAAAATAATGCCCACCTTGGCTGACCAGCATCTGATTGAGCTGCTGTACCGCAACATCAATATGCTGTTTGGATTCCGCCACAGTTTCCTCATTCAATGCATAACCCTTGGCCACCATCGCTTTCAACAAAGGTTTAGAAAATTTTTCAAACTGGCGCAGATAACCCTGCTCACCAATTAAAATATCCAGAGATTCATGATCAGAAGTCAGTGCTTGAGAGAGCATCCAGCGACGGACATGACGACCCAATTCCAAAGTAATTTCATTAATTTCTAAAGCTTTATTTCGAAAATACCCTTCTGCGTGCAGTAAACGATGTTCTGGATAAGTATCATCCAAATACAGAGCAATCTGGGTGGAATCTGCGATCCATCGATCCTGATCACGCAAAATAGGCAGACGATTCTGGCCTGTTTTCAGGCGGGCAAAAGCGCGGTGTACCCCGGGTATCAGATTGTGAGCAACATAGTACAGCTCTTTATGGTCCAGCATCCAACGTGCTTTTTCGCAAAAGTGAGATAAAGGAAACTGGTATAAAGTTCGCATGTATGCTCCATGTTTATCGTTATTGGATCAGGGCGTGTAGGCCGCTGTTTTATTCAGATACTTTAGTCACTCACTTTTAGAAAAACAATGTGATTTTTATTCAAAAGTAAAATACTGGCTGATTATTCCTCTATGGTTGGTGGACTCACTACACATCCCGGAAAGCTCAGCGAGTCATTTTAGGTCGCCAGAAGCATTTGATTGCAATAAACCACAAGCACATGACCTGACTTTAGTCATGCTTTCATGTAAAATCGGGGGCAATTTTTATATAACGCTTTTGTGAGTTATTTCATGGGTTTTAATTGCGGTATTGTCGGCTTGCCGAACGTTGGTAAATCTACACTTTTCAATGCCTTAACCAAAGCTGCTATTGCTGCAGAAAACTTCCCTTTCTGTACGATCGAACCAAACACCGGAATTGTACCTGTTCCTGATCCACGTTTAGACAAATTGACTGCAATTGTTAAACCGCAACGTGTTATTCCGACTTCTATGGAGTTTGTAGACATCGCAGGTCTGGTAGCAGGTGCTTCTAAGGGTGAAGGCTTGGGTAACCAGTTCCTGGCCAACATTCGTGAAACTGATGCAATTGCTCACGTTGTGCGTTGTTTTGAAGATGAAAACGTGATTCATGTGAATGGTCGTATTGATCCACTAGATGACATTGCTACGATTAATACCGAACTTGCGCTTGCAGACTTGGATGCTGTAGCCAAAGCGATTACGCGTTTGACTAAATCTGCTAAGGGTGGCGACAAAGAAGCGCTAGCTACTAAAGCAGTTCTGGAAAAAATCCAGCCTTTACTGGATGAAGGTAAACCGGCTCGCGCAGCGGACCTAGATGATGACGAACGCAAGCTGGTTCGTGGCTTTGGTTTAATGACGCTTAAACCAACGATGTACATTGCTAACGTTGCTGAAGACGGTTTTGAAAACAACCCGCATTTAGATGCAGTGCGAAAATTGGCCGCTGAAGAAAATGCGATTGTGGTTCCACTTTGCAACCAGATTGAAGCTGAAATTTCATTGCTTGAAGATGAAGACCGTGCTGAATTCCTTGAAGCAATGGGCATGGAAGAACCGGGTTTAAACGTTGTAATTCGTGCAGGTTATTCATTACTGGGCCTACAAACTTACTTCACCGCGGGCGTGCAAGAAGTTCGTGCCTGGACCGTAAAAGTTGGCGCAACTGCACCACAGGCAGCAGGCGTGATTCATACCGACTTTGAAAAAGGCTTTATCCGTGCAGAATGTATCGCTTATGATGATTTCGTGCAGTACAACGGCGAAGCCGGTGCGAAAGAAGCAGGTAAATGGCGTCTAGAAGGTAAAACTTACATCGTTCAGGATGGCGATGTTTTACACTTCCGTTTTAACGTTTAAGTCGTTGCTGTTTGAAAAAGCTCCCTTCTTGGGGGCTTTTTTTATTACTTTTAAAAAGAGGATTCATACGTATAACAACCTTTCTGAAAGCGCATAAGATCAACACATATTAACAATAATGATAACTATTCTCATATATAAATATTAAATTAGAGCGTATCTTAAATCTAATGAAAAATAACCTAATTCCATTCTTACAAAGGAATCCTGCCAATGAGCTACACCTTGCCTGCACTGCCTTATGCTTATGATGCGCTAGAGCCTCATATCGATAGCAAGACTATGGAAATTCATCATAACAAGCATCATCAAACCTATATCAATAATATCAATGCAGGAATCGCGGGTACAGAGTGGGAAGATTTATCAGTCGAAGCATTAATTAGCAAATTCAATGAAGTGCCCGAGCAACTCAAACAGAACGTGACCAACAATGCCGGTGGACATGCCAATCATTCCCTGTTCTGGACAGTGATGAGTCCAGACGGCGGTGGTCATCCCGAAGCTGAAATTGCCAAAGCGATCGAACATGAATTAGGAGGATTCGAGGCATTTAAAGAAGCGTTTACCCAAGCAGCGCTTAGCCGTTTTGGTAGTGGTTGGGCCTGGTTAAGTATGGCGCCAGATCAAACGCTTATTGTAGAAAGTAGCGCCAATCAGGATTCTCCGCTGATGCATCGCAATATTCCCCTTTTAGGTCTGGATGTCTGGGAACATGCCTATTATTTACAGTATCAAAACCGTCGTCCGGAATATATCTCAGCTTTTTTCAATGTCGTGAACTGGAAAGAAGTAAATCGTCGTTATCTGGAAGCGTTAAACGCACTTTAAATCTTTGAGGAGATCTGCCATGTCTACACGTATGCTGATTCAACGCATGATTGGCAGCACCCTGCTGATCTGCGGTGTCATGGTGCTTTTATTAGAACATGTGTGGATGCCCTATTTTTAAAGTTTATTTTGCTAAAAAAGCCAGTCATTCAGACTGGCTTTTTATAAGTACATTTAAATGGGCAAAGGTTTATTGCATATTGGCAATTGCAGTACCTTTTTGCTTAGGATCGGTATTTCCGAGTGCAGGATGGGCAATGGCATTCTGACATTGCAGTTTATCCCGCTCATAATCCGCCTGTTTTTGTTGCAGGCTGTTGCCATTTTCCATGGTCGTCCGCGCCCAGATTTCCAGACTGGTCAAAGCTTTACGACACAGAGCATATTTGCCTTCGGTCACCGAATCGGTCATTTTGACATTAATACGCCAGTCTGTACTCAATTTACGTGCTGGTTGACGTACCTGTGTTTCCAGCTGATCCACTTCTTTATTATAGACCAGTGGATCCACTTCATTGATCAGTTGCCATGCGGCATTGGCATAAGTCGTCGCATCATTAGTCAATTTAGGTGCCGGTTTAATTTCTGGCTTATCAGTCGATTGACTGTCATTCCCACACGCTTGTAACAATATTGCCGTGCTTATTAAAGCAGCAGTCAGCATCGCACGTGTCTTGAACATCCACATATCAGGCTCGCCAATTTAAACATTTCGGCACTATGCTATTAAATTCACGTAGAATACACAATCTTCATTTGACCCATCGTTCAACTCTCCTTCAAGGTGTGTCGTGTCTGAACCGAATCAACTCGCTACGCAACCTGCTGGCTTCTGGCAAGGTGCAAAAGATAGCCAAGCGATTATCTTCACTTATTTACCGGTGTCGTTTGCTTTTGGTGTGTCAGCTACTCAGTTTGGCTTTACCGCTTGGGAAGCACTGTTCCTGTCCTGTTCGATGTATGCAGGTGCCAGCCAGTTCCTGGTAGTTGCGCTCTTAGGCAGTGGTACATCTATCTGGATGACGGCATTAACCGTGATTGCCTTAGACATTCGTCATCTGCTTTATGGCCCTGCGTTACAAAATCTGATTCAAGACCGGCTGAATTTAAAGAAAACGGCAATCTGGTCTTGGGGTTTGACCGATGAAGTTTTTGCCTCCGGCATGATCAAGCTCTCGCAACGGCGACAGGAATGGTCAGAATCCTGGATGCTCGGTTTAAGCCTGTTTAGCTGGATGTCCTGGGCACTCGGATCTTTCCTCGGTGGATTGTTTGCCGATCAGGTCAGTAACCTGCCGCAATTCTTACAGGCTGCGCTGGATTTCTTGTTACCTGCGCTGTTCCTGAGCTTCTTGTTAGCCGCTTTTGAGAAAAAACATACTTTTGTTGTAGCTGTCACAATTCTGGTGTCTGCGATTGCCTGTTATTTTATCGACCTGTCTGCCGCGATCTTTATCGGTATCAGTTCTGGTATTTTCGCCGGCTTGTTTAAGCACTATATTTTGAAGCAGCCAGATCCTGAACACGCAGGAGATCAAGCATGAATCTAGAGATTATTCTGGTCGGAATTTTAGTCGGAATCGCCAATTTTGCCTCGCGCTTTGGTCCGTTTTTTGTCATTCAAAAATTTCAGCAAGGTTCGCAAAAACGCGGAGCGTTGTGGCTAAAAATTGCCTTGGGTTCAATTGGCATCGCTGCGATCAGCTCCATGTTGGTAGTTGCTACCCTGCCGCCTTTATTAGAAACACCGAATAAAAGTTTTGCGATGCTGGTTGGCTTTATTGTGCTCACGGCTTTGTACTTTAAGTTTAAACGGATCGTGATGGCGACACTGACCGCAGCACTGACCTATGGGTTGGTTTACACCTATGTTGCAGTACCCTTTTAAGCTTTAACTAGTTGATCAATTGAAACAAAGACTTATGCTAAACTCATAGTATAGGTCTTTTTTATATAACAATAAAAACAAGGAAGGATGCGCATGTTTGAGGTCAAACAGGTGATTGAAGGCAAAATCTTTATTCATCATCGGCGCGATGAAATGTTAACCGTATTCCATCGACATGAAGTGCCGGCACAATATTTTGAATGTTTTATCAATGCTCAAAATTTTACCGGACATTTTGTCGAAATACATGCTCAACCAGCAGATCAAGTTCGGGTGGTTTATATTAAAAAGAATAGCACCCATCAAATTATTGCTATGCTTAATCAGAGCCAATACGTGCTGCATCTTCATCCTTTGACATTGATTTTAGGTAAATGGAGCTTCAGACATCGTGTCCTGCCGAATATTCTAAAAATTTTTGCTGGTTTATTTGCGCTCCTTTTTATTCTTTTTTCAGCTACCGCCTTTTCAGCAGATCAGTTCCAGCTCACCACCATCTTGCGAGACTGCATTCAATTCACAGTTTTTGGGCTACTGTTATTTTTGCTGTGCTTTGTACTGCCTTTTGTATTGCCCTATGCGTATTTCCTGCATGTTCGTACATTACGTCTGTTAAAGATGCTAAATATCAATACTGAACAAGTTGCACAAATAGAAAAGCTCAAGTCTCAAAGCGAGATTTATCTTCTGCAAACGCAGTCTGACAGCGATGTGAAAATGACAGCGCCTCCTTATTAAAATCTAGAAAAACTTTATAAATAAAACTGTTGGTCAATATCACAATTTTGTATGAATCTTGGCTTAACTGTCGGCTCAGTTCTGCTATGCTAAAAGTCCATAAAATCAACCATGGATGATCCACATGAGCGTGACTATTGGTACTCCCCTTCAATCTTCTGCCTATAAAGTTCTATTATTGGGTTCTGGTGAACTGGGCAAGGAAGTGGTGATTTCACTACAACGCCTTGGAGTCGAAGTTCATGCTGCTGACCGTTATGATCATGCCCCTGCCATGCAGGTTGCGCATTATTCCTATACCTTGAATATGGCAGATGCTGTAGAACTCAAACAACTCATCAATCAAATCCAGCCACATTTAATTGTTCCTGAAATTGAAGCGATTGCGACCGAAGTTCTGCTTGAAATAGAAGCCCAGAACATTGCTACAGTCATTCCTTCTGCTAAAGCCGTCAATCTGACCATGAACCGTGAAGGTATTCGTCGTCTGGCTGCGGAAGAACTCGGTCTGCCAACTTCAGCTTACCGTTTTGCCGACAGTTTAGAATCCTTCCGCGCGGCCTGTGACGATGTCGGCTATCCAAACTTTGTGAAACCGGTGATGTCATCTTCAGGCAAAGGTCAGTCTCGTGTTACCCGTTTTGATGAAGTCGATGCTGCCTGGGAATATGCGCAAACCGGTGGCCGGGTCAATCAGGGTACTGTGATTGTAGAATCACAAATTGACTTTGATTTTGAAATTACCTTATTGACTGTTCGTGCAAAAAATCCAGAAACCGGCGAAATCGAAACGTCTTATTGCGACCCGATCGGACATCGTCAGGACTCAGGTGATTATGTGGAAAGCTGGCAGCCTCAACCGATGACTCCAGCCGCGCTGGAAGAATCCAAGCGTATTGCCAACAAGGTCACCACAGCACTTGGTGGTTGCGGAATCTTTGGTGTAGAACTCTTTGTAAAAGGCGACAAAGTATGGTTTAGTGAGGTTTCTCCGCGTCCACACGATACTGGACTGGTGACTTTAGCCTCCCAATTTCAAAGTGAATTTGAGCTGCATGCACGTGCTATTTTAGGCTTGCCGGTGAATACTGCACGACATAGTGTGGCTGCCAGTGCGGTAATTTATGCTGGAGTAGATGGCCGTAATCTTTCATTTTCTGGCCTGAATCTTGCTTTAGCAGACGGCAATACCGATTTGCGCCTGTTTGGTAAACCAGAAGGTTTTAAACGTCGTCGTATGGGCGTTGCCACGGCACGTGCAGAAACTATTGAACAGGCACGTGAACTGGCCCTCCAGGTCGCCAACCAAGTTAGCGTCAACCAAAACTAAGCTAAAATACCAACGGACGACTGTACATGATCAACACCCATCCACTGCTGAATTACGCTAAAAGCAACCATGACATTAAAGCCATCAATCAATGGCGCAGTGATGTCGAAAATCAGCTTCAGGAAAGTTTTGAAAATGGCCAGTCGATTCGGGATATTATTCTGGCGCGTTCCAACCTGATTGATGAAGCATTGCAGTTTCTCTGGCAGCATGCCGAACTGGATCAAACTGATTTGGCCCTGTTTGCAGTCGGAGGCTATGGCCGTCGTGAAATGCTGCCTTATTCTGATGTCGACATCATGATCTTGTCAGAAGACGAGATTAACCCGGAACAGGAACAACTGATTTCTACATTCATTTCATCGCTTTGGGACGTGGGGAATTTCAAACCCGGTATCAGTGTCCGCACCATCAATGAATGTGTCAATCAGGCCAGCAGTGATCTGACCGTCGCCACCACCCTGATCGAAGCCCGCCTGATTATTGGCAATGAAAACCTGTGTAGATGGCCACGTCGTATCGTGTCACGTACCTGGACTGACAAAACTTTTTTTGATGCCAAGATGGATGAGCAGCATAAACGCTATGCTCAGCACAACAATACCGAAAGCAATCTGGAACCGGATATTAAAAATGCGCCGGGTGGCATCCGTGATATCAACCAGATTGGCTGGATTGCCAAACGGCATTTCCGCGTCAATCGCATTTATGATCTGGTACATCTCGGTTTTATTTCAGAATTTGAACTCGGTGTGCTTGAGGAAGCCGAAAGTTTCCTCTGGGAAATCCGTCATCACCTGCACCGCCTGACCAAGCGCGATGAAAACCGCTTATTGTTCGATTATCAGCGTGATATTGCTGCCAAATTTGGCTATGTACGTGAAGAGGCGCATCATCCGAACTATCCAATTGAACAGTTCATGAAGCGCTATTATCGCAGTGCACAGCAAGTGTCTACGCTGAACGAAATGCTGCTGGCCTATTTTAATGAATCGGTCATTACGCCACGTTTACCGCAATATGAACGCCAGATCGAAGAAATCAACCAGAACTTTAAACTGGTCGATGGCAAACTGGCTGTGCAGCATCACAAGATTTTCTCGGAAAATCCAAACGCAATTCTGGAAATTTTCTATTTACTAGCCAATCGTCCTGAGATCGAAGGTATTCGTGCGCGTACTTTACGCCTGCTGACCCTGGCTGGAAAACGCATTGATCAGGATTTTCGTGATAATCCGGTGCATCAGGCGCTATTTATGGCGATTATCCGTTCACCGCATCGACTCTACGATACTATGGTCGCGATGAAGCGTTATGGTGTGCTTGGAAATTACATCCCGGCCTTTGGACAGATTCTGGGACTGATGCAATATGACCTGTTCCATATCTATACGGTCGATGCACATACCTTATTGCTGCTGCGTAATTTAAACCGCTTTAAAGAACCTGAATTTGCCAAGGAATTTCCGGTGGTCAGTTCAGTGTTTCAGCGTCTGACCCGTCGTGACATAGTCTATCTGGCAGCAATTTTCCATGATATTGCTAAAGGTCGTGGCGGTGACCACAGTGAACTCGGTGCCAGCGACGCGATTAAATTCTGCCGTAGCCATGGCTTTACTGAACGCGAAAGTAATCTGGTGGCCTGGCTGATCCAAAATCATCTGATGATGTCGGTGACTGCCCAGAAAAAAGATATTTCCGATCCGGATGTGGTCAAAGAATTCGCCGAAAAAATGGGTGACATGGAACATCTGGACTATCTGTACACCCTAACAGTCGCCGATATTAACGCCACCAATCCGAAGCTGTGGAATACCTGGCGCGCTTCGCTGATGCGTCAACTATATACTCAGGCACGTGACGTAATCCGTTCTGGTCTGGGCCGTCCGGTTGATTATCAAATGCTGATTGAAGATACTAAATTTGCAGCCAGTGAACTTCTGGTTCAGGACTTCTCACTGGATGAAGTAGAAAAAGTCTGGCAGGAACTTGGTGATGACTATTTCCTCAAAGAAACAGCAGATGAAATTGCCTGGCATACCCGTGCCATTTTACAACACGGCGATAATCCTGCCCCACTGGTGCTGATGCGGGCGCACCGTAAATATGCGCAGGATGCGGTACAGATCTTTATTTATACGCAGGATCAACCCAACCTGTTTGCCACCACCGTGGCTATTCTGGATCGTATGAATCTGGATGTACAAGACGCACGGATTATTACAGCGACTAAAGCCTTCAGTCTGGATACCTATGTAGTACTGGACCGTTTTGGTACCTTATTGACCGATCCGGAACGCGAAGCCACAGTGATTGAAGCTCTGAAAGATGCCTTGAGTCATTCTGATGAATATCCGGGCCTGATGCAGCGCCGGATTCCGCGTCAATTACGTCATTTCGATATTGAAAATACAGTCGATATTAGTATCAATCCTGCCTTGAATCAAAATATGGTCGAAATCGCTACTCTCGATCATCCTGGTTTACTTGCCAAAATCGGTGGTTTATTTATGATGCAAGGCCTGGATATCCACTCTGCCAAAATTGCTACACTTGGCGAACGTGCCGAAGACATATTTTTTGTCACCAAAAAAGATGGCAACCCTATGACACCTGAAGAATCTGCTGAATTTGCAGCTGCACTTAAAACTGCACTGGATGAAGCCTCTCATCAGGTTTGTAGTCAACACTCACATTAAAACGCGGTTACTTATTCATGAACTCTAGCTTGTCTCTACTGCACCCTTATCCGTTTGAAAAGTTAAATCAGCTTTTTGCGGATATCCAGCCTGCAAATATGCCCTTAATTCCCCTGTCGATTGGTGAACCAAAGCATCCTGCACCGGAGTTTGTGAAACAAGCGATTATTGATAACTTTAAACATTTATCGACCTATCCAAACAGTAAAGGCCTGCCTGAGCTACGCGAAAGTATTGCCCAATGGCTGACACGCCGTTTTAAGCTCAATAGCATTAGTACAGACAGCAATATCCTGCCTGTTTCCGGTACGCGTGAAGCGATTTTCTCGTTTGTACAGGCTTTGGTGAATCGTGAAGATGCAACTTATGTGGTGATGCCAAATCCGTTTTATCAGATTTATGAAGGCGCAACACTGCTCGCAGGGGCCAAACCTTATTTCATCAACTGTACTGAGGAAAATAACTACCTTGGTGACTTTGATGCTGTTCCGGCAGAAGTCTGGGAAAAAACTGCACTGCTATTTGTCTGTACCCCGGGCAATCCAACCGGTGCAGTGCTGTCGAAAGAACAGTTTAAAAAACTGATTGCCCTGTCGGATCAATACAACTTTGTGATTGCTTCAGATGAATGTTATTCAGAACTCTGGTTTGATCAGGCACCCGTAGGTTTACTGGAAGTTTGTGCTGAAATCGGCCGGGATGACTATAAAAACTGTGTGGTGTTCCATTCACTGTCTAAACGCTCTAACCTCCCAGGCATGCGTTCAGGTTTTGTTGCCGGTGATGCCAGCCTGTTAAAACCTTATTTGCAATACCGTACTTACCACGGCGCAGCGATGCCGGTTCAGCACCAGTTAGCTTCAATTGCTGCCTGGGATGATGAAGCACATGTGGAAGAAAACCGGGTGCAATACCGTGCCAAGTTTGATTTATTCCAGAAAGAACTCGGTCATCTGCTGCCACTCAAAAAACCGGATGCAGGTTTCTATTACTGGTTAAAAGTCGACAATGATGAAGCCTTTGCCAAACGTTTGATGGAAGAAGCACATATTAAAGTTCTTCCGGGTCGTTATTTATCCCGCGATACCGAACAAGGTAATCCGGGTGAAAATCATGTGCGTTTAGCACTCGTAGCCGATCTGGCGCAATGTGAAGAAGTCATTCAACGCCTGAAAGCCATTCTCTAAGTTTAAGTCATCACTAAAAAACCCACTTTAGATAAGTGGGTTTTTTAATTAACATTAGATGAGCTCTATTTTTATTTCATACTGATAAAATAACACAGAGTCTTACAACACTTTGGCAATTTCATCCTCAAGATCTTCAGGCTTGGTGGTCGGAGCAAAACGGTTCAATACCTTGCCATCACGCCCGATCAGGAACTTGGTAAAATTCCATTTAATTCCATTGCCTAAAATACCTTTGGAATTATTAGTTAAATATCGAAAAATGGCGTGCGCTTCAGGGCCTTTGACATCCACCTTGGAAAACATCGGGAAAGATACCCCGTAATTCTTCTGGCAAAATTCACCAATCTGTTCATTGGAACCCGGATCCTGGCCGCCAAACTGGTTACATGGAAATCCCAAAATTTCCAGACCTTGATCTTTATATTTTTCGTAAAGTTTTTCTAATCCTGAAAACTGTGGGGTAAAACCACACTTACTCGCTGTATTGACGATCAAAAGCACCTTGCCTTCATAATCTGCAAGTGGCTTGCTTTTGCCATCTAACAATTCAGCTTCGAACTGATAAATGTTAGTCATGGATAGGTTTCCTCATCATTTTTTTCTTGTGTTTCTAAGTCCAAAGAAGCCGAGTTGACACAATAACGCAAACCGGTCGGTTCTGGGCCATCCGGGAAAACATGCCCTAAATGTGCGTCACAATGATGACAAACAATCTCAGTTCTGACCATTCCGTGTGAAGTATCAGGTAATTCTTCTACCACCGAACTGCTGACAGGACGGTAGAAACTTGGCCAGCCACAGCCGCTGTCATACTTGGTCTCCGACGAGAACAATGGCGTGCCGCAGCAACGACATACATAAGTGCCATCTTGCTTGGTATTCCAGTATTTTCCAGTAAATGCCGGCTCGGTTCCCTTCTCGCGCGTAATGCGAAACTCCTCAGGTGATAACTCTCTTTGCCATTCCCGGTCTGATTTATTGAGTTTTCCCATGATCACATACCTTTTTATCTTGCTATTTAAAATAGGATAATCCTATATTTACGTGATTCATTTTAAAAATTCTAGTCTTTATTCAACATTTTACAAAAGACATATAATGCCCAAAAAAAGCAAAAAGAAAGCAAATATAAAAATAAAAGTAAGCAATTTTTACATTAAATGTTTTTTAGTGAGCAAATTTAATGGTATTCTTAGCTCTAAATTTGCTCAGGATTAAAAAATGTCGCAAAAAAAGAGCGTAATTTTTAAAAATCTGCTGCCTGTGATCAAACAATATCAGCAGCTTGGATTTACGCATGAAAAAATTGTTGCACTACTTCGAGATGAACATGATCTCGATCTAGTCACAACTGAGACATTTAAAAGTTATTTATATCGTTATGCAAAAGTGACCTCCACTCCATCCGAGAACATCAAAATGCCGAACACTTTCCAATCCCCTCGCGAAATCAAGAAATCATCCAAGCTTGATCATGTTTGCTACGACATTCGCGGACCTGTGTTACGAGCGGCCATCGAGATGGAAGAAGCTGGTCACAAAATTATTAAATTAAATATTGGTAACCCTGCCCCATTCGGTTTTGAAGCACCACAAGAAATTATCAACGATGTGGCTTTAAACCTGCCGAATGCGATTGGCTACACGGATTCCAAAGGGATTTTCCCGGCGCGTAAGGCGATCTGTCAGTATTATCAGCAAAAAGGCATTCTAGATATGCACGTCAATGACGTCTATATCGGTAATGGTGTGTCTGAACTGATCGTGATGGCCATGCAGGGTCTGCTGGATGATGGCGATGAAATGCTGATTCCAATGCCAGATTATCCACTCTGGACGGCGGCAGTGAATCTATCTGGCGGTACAGCGATTCACTATAAATGTGATGAAGAAAATCACTGGTATCCAGATATTGCTGATATGGAAAGCAAAATCACGCCAAATACCCGTGGTATTGTGATTATTAACCCGAATAACCCGACCGGTTCGGTTTACCCACGTCATGTGTTGCAGCAAATCGTCGACTTGGCCAAGAAATATGACCTGATTTTATTTGCTGATGAAATCTACGACAAAATTATTTACGATGGAATCGAGCATGTTGCTGTAGCAGCTCTGGCTGGCGATCAGCTCTGTGTTTCGTTTAACGGTTTATCTAAAGCCTATCGTATTGCTGGTTTCCGTTCCGGCTGGATGGCCATTACCGGCGATAAAGCACGTGCCGCAGACTATATCGAAGGTTTGGATATGCTGGCATCGATGCGTTTGTGTGCCAACCATCAGGCTCAATATGCGATTCAGACTGCACTGGGCGGTTATCAGTCGATTAATGACCTAATTCGCCCAGGTGGGCGTTTATATGAACAGCGCAATATTGCCTGGGAAATGCTGAACGAGATTCCAGGTGTATCTTGTGTCAAGCCTGAAGGTGCAATGTACTGTTTCCCGAAACTGGATCCGAATGTGTATCCAATTCAGGACGATGAAAAACTGATGCTGGATTTGTTACGTGCAGAGAAAGTACTTTTGGTACAAGGTACAGGCTTTAACTGGCCGACACCGGATCATTTCCGTGTAGTATTCCTGCCGGCTGAAAATGAACTGCGTGAAGCCATTACCCGTGTTGGCCGTTTCCTGGCCAAGATGCGTTAACTCTTGAAATAGACAATATAAAAAACCGCGTTGAGACGCGGTTTTTTATTTCTCTGAAAAAATTCAGGCTTTTGACTGATGAAATCTTAAAAATCATACCGGTTTCTTTGAGCAAATTTCTGCATTCAATGGTTTCTTCTCAGGCAATTCCCCCTCAATCATGAAAATTCATGTTATTTTTTGAACAAATATAAAATTCTATGAGTACACGGATGTCCTCAAACACAATGAAGCTCAGCCTGTTTCTCTGCCTTAGTATGTGCTTGGGCATTGGTATTCTTCGTT
This sequence comes from Acinetobacter sp. RRD8, assembly GCF_031844225.1. Lineage (GTDB taxonomy): Bacteria > Pseudomonadota > Gammaproteobacteria > Pseudomonadales > Moraxellaceae > Acinetobacter. The sequence continues at coordinate 170,804 of NZ_JAUZUU010000004.1, read as the reverse complement.
TCTCTTATACTGCCCTGTTACCTGGCACACGCGAAGCCTTTGGCTGGAGTACAGATTTTGCCAGCCTCTTGGGCAGTGCCAATTTGCTGGGTTATTTGATCGGTGCATTTACTGCCATGCGCTTGCCTCAAGACCGCAGCATGAGTACCTATATTCAAATTTCAGCCTTCGCTGGCATGTTCAGCCTGATGTGTTGTGCATTTTCTGGTTTTTCTGAAGCTTGGTATATCGCTTGGCGTATTATTTCCGGGATCAGCGGTGGACTGATGATGATCTTATCGCCGAGTGTGGTTGCACAGTGCTGTGAACTTCAAGACCGTCTTAAAATCAACTTTATTGGTTTTAGCGGAATTGGAGTAGGGGTTTTAATTGCAACCCTGTTTCTGCCCTATCTGGATCAAATTTCCATACAGACGGCCTGGCTAATCTTATGTGGTTTTGCTTTGCTTATCTGTATCGTTTTAAGTTTTCTGATTCAGAAATTTAAGCCGTATTTGTCCGCACAAGCGCCTTCGGTTATCTCTACTCTATCTTTGAATAGCATCTTTTATAGTTTACTGACGGTCTACGCGTGTAGTGCATTCGCTTATATACCGCATTCACTCTTCTGGATTGATTATTTAAGCCAGCAGTTGGGATTGAGCTTGTTCTGGATTAATTTCAACTGGATTCTATATGGACTAGGTAGTGCTTTAGGCGCCTTGAGTGCTTATGCACTGGCCAGAAAATGGGGTAATTTTGTTGCCCTAAAAATTCTTTATAGTCTTTATATTGTGGCTATTTTTATTGCAACCCTAGATGCCAGCCCATTGCTTACTTTTAGCTCTTCCTTTTTTACCGGGATGCTAAATCCGGCTGTGGTGTTCCTGACCTCCTATACCATTTTGCAACTGTATGGACTGGCTTATAAAAAGCTCTGGAGTATTGCCACCTTGTGTTTTGCCTCGATTCAGCTAATCGGTGGGCTCAGTTTTAGTGCGCTGCAATATTTTGGATTGAGCTATCATCAACAGTTCATACTGGCCACATTTGTTCTTTTATTAGGAACGTTACAATTGTTCTGGTACACACGTCCTGTCAGACTCAAATCTGAACAACAAACTCTGCCAATTTCTGCTCATGGAGAAGGGACTAAATAAGGATAAGGATTGGTTGCTCCTTGCCCACCTAAATAAATCCCATAATGTAAATGCGGCGGGGTATTTTTGGCATTACCTGTATTCCCCACATAAGCGATGACTTCACCTGCCTCAACCCAGTCGCCTTCCTGAATATGTTCTGCATAGTCATCCAGATGTGCATAATAATGTTGGCTCATATTTGGACCGGTCACCCAGATGATTTTTCCACCCAGATTGTTGGTGCCAATCCTACGCACAATACCTGGGGTCGCGCTAAATACTGGCGTACCGCGTTTGGCAAAAATATCCGTCCCTTCGTGTTTACGACCGTCACTACGCGCTGCTCCCCAAGTATCATTAATCTGACCAACTCTGACGCCTTCAACCGGAATCTGTAGCGGAGCTTCTAACTGGGCTCTCTGTAATTGCCAATACAGATAAGGGCTTTTCCAACCTGCTGCTTCACCTGAAGGCGGTGGCTGACAGGCAGTTAGTAGAAAACCTATAGATAACAGTAAGCTTATAATCCGAAGAAATTTCACCAATATTCGCATTAAATTAAATAGATGACTTTTATCTTAATCACAACCGCCTAATTTAAAGTCACAATCCTGTTATTTTTAGTGATGATTTTATACAAGCATTCAAATAACAAAACCCTCAAATGAGGGTTTTGTTATTTTAGGTGGATAGGAGATTATCTACGTTTTTTAGCACGAGATGGTTTCGATGGTTGTTGCTGTTGTTGCTGTTGCTGCTCTTCATTCTGAGCATTGTCCTGCTTGTCTTTTTGTTGGACCTGCTTATGTCTCGCTTTAGCTTTAGCCATGATTTACTCCTTTGGAGAAACGTCTCTATATCACTGGAAGTTCCATTCATCACTGTAACGTTTATACAAAATAAGCCAATCGCTGAGCTGTATCCAAATACGTCAATGTAATACAGTGTTTACTAAGTTATTCAGCTTAGAACGAATCATTTCTAGGCTCATTACACTTCTTACATGATCTTGCAGCCTGATACTTATTTTAACGTTTAACCTTAAACCGTTCAGCCTTTGCTTCCCAATAAAGTGATAAAAAAACCCGCCGTAATTGCGGGTTTTTTTATTCATAAATTGCATCGCAATTTTAGGCATCCATATTAGCAATGATCGCTTCACCAAACTCAGAACAACGTAGCAAGGTCGCACCTGGCATCAGACGCTCGAAATCATAGGTCACCGTTTTTGCCGCAATCGCACCCGAAATCCCCTTGATGATCAGGTCGGCAGCTTCTGTCCATCCCATATCACGCAGCATCATTTCTGCAGACAGAATAATCGAACCTGGATTCACTTTATCCTGCCTGGCATATTTAGGCGCTGTGCCGTGGGTTGCTTCATAGACTGCAATCGAACCGCCAATATTGGCACCCGGTGCAATTCCAATCCCACCAACCTCCGCAGCCAGCGCATCAGAAATATAGTCACCATTTAAGTTGAGTGTCGCAATCACAGAATAATCCGCCGGGCGCATCAGGATTTGCTGCAAGAAGGCATCTGCAATAACATCTTTAATAATAATGTCTTTGCCTGTTCTTGGATTTTTGATTTTAACCCACGGACCACCATCTAAAAGCTCACCGCCGAAACGTTCCAATGCGACCTCATAGCCCCACTCTTTAAATGCTCCTTCGGTGTATTTCATGATATTGCCTTTGTGCACCAAGGTCACACTCGGCTTGTCATTTTCAATGGCGAACTGAATCGCTTTACGCACCAGACGCTGGCTACCTTCTTTGGAGACAGGTTTGATCCCGATCCCACAATTGTCTTCAAAGCGGATGTTGGTTACACCCATTTCTTCTTTCAAAAACTTGATAACCTTTTTCGCTTCCTGAGAATCTGCTTTCCATTCAATACCGGCATAAATATCTTCTGAATTCTCACGGAAGATCACCATATCGGTCAGTTCCGGATTATGTACTGGCGAAGGTACCCCTTCAAACCAGCGCACCGGACGTACACAGACATATAAATCCAGTTCCTGACGTAAAGCCACATTCAAGGAACGAATACCACCACCGACTGGCGTGGTCAGTGGACCTTTAATCGATATCACATAATCGCGCAGTGCTTCGAGAGTTTCTTCAGGCATATAGGTGCCGTAAATTTTGTCAGCTTTTTCACCGCAGTAGACTTCCATCCATTCGATGGAACGCTTCCCGGCGTATGCTTTTTGCACAGCAGCATCTACCACAGTTCGCATTGTTGGTGTAATATCTGCACCAATTCCATCCCCTTCGATAAATGGGATAATTGGATTATTTGGTACGTTGAGTGACAGGTCTGCATTAACGGTAATTTTGGTACCATCCACAGGTACTACGATTTTTTGATATCCCATTATTAGTATTCTCCCGGATGCCGCTGACAAATCTAAAATAATTGCCAATTAGGCAATACTTTCAACTGTTCTTAACGCATAATATTCTAATCCAGATTTGTTGTTTTTGAGATTTATACGGGAAATAACTAAATTTCCCTTTTAAATAAACCTCTACATTTTTTAAATTAATGTAATTATAGAAGTTATTTCCTATGAAAATCGTCATTCTAAACAAACCTTATGACGTCCTCTCCCAATTCCGTGCGGATGAAAAGCACCCAACCATGGCTGATTTTGTCAACGACAAAGATTTACGTCTTGCGGGTCGTTTGGACATGGACTCAGAAGGTCTGGTTTTCCTCACCGATCACGGTGGTCTCAACCAATATATCACCAATCCTGCCAATAAAAAGTTTAAAACTTATATGGTGCAAGTGGAAGGTGATGTGACCGAAGAAGCACTTGAACAGCTTCGTAAAGGCGTTGAACTGAAAGATGGCATGACGCTTCCTGCACGTGCTGAAAAAGTGTCTGAACCTGAATGGTTATGGGAGCGTAATCCTCCTGTACGTTTCCGTGCCTCTGTTCCAACATCTTGGGTTGAGATTTCGATCTGTGAAGGTCGTAACCGTCAAGTTCGTCGTATGACATCTGCTGTCGGCTTCCCTACACTGCGTTTGATCCGTACCAAAATTGGTGAGATTGATTTGGTTCGCATGGGATTGCAACCGGGTGAGACCAGAGAAATTGAACCCTTACTTTATCCGGACTTCCAGAATGTTCCTGCGGAAGAACCATACCGTTCACGTTCTTATGTGAAAAAGCCGGGTGGTACGGGCGGTAAGCCAATGGTTCGTAAAAATAAAGATGGTTCTGTGAAGAAGTCTGGAACCAAGCGTATCTGGCAAATGGATGAAAGTGAAAAGCCGAAACGTCGCACCAATGGTACTACTCGTCCAAATACCAAGGCACCACGTGGTCGCGGCCGGGGTCGTGGTTAAAGCCCAGCCTATTCATCAGGTAGTGACAGGCTAAACATCACGCCAGACGGCGTATTTTCTACAGTTGTTCCCCCCTGATGGAGCTGCATAATCGACTGCACAATGGCAAGGCCCAGACCACCCGTCTGGGCTTTTTCATGTCGGCTGTCATCTATCTGATAAAACCGGTCAAATAAATGCGGATGATGCTCATCTGCAACCCATACCTCTGGCGTCAGCACCGATATTTTGATGCGATGATTCAGTCGCTGTGCCGACACACTAATCTCACTCCCTGGCTGACCATAAGTAATGGCATTGCTGATCAGATTGGCAACAGCGCGCTGTAATAATGCGGTGCTGGCAGTTAGACTTAAATCTGCTGGAACATTAATTTTTAAATGCATCTGCTTTTCTTCGGCCAGAAAACTGAAGTACTCAAGTAATTCTTGCAGCATCTCATTCAGATTGAAATGCTGTTTTTCAACCGTAAATCCACCATGCTCTACCCGCGCGATAAACAGCATGCTTTCAATCATCTGGCTTAGGCGTTCATATTCTTCCAGGTTGGAATAGAGCAGATTTTCCAGTTCAGCAGGCTCGCGCGGTCGCGATAACAGAATCTGTGTCTGCCCGATTAGATTGTTTAATGGCGTGCGAAGTTCGTGCGAAATGTCCTCAGAAAAACGTGCCAACTGCTGATATGCAGACTGAATATTACCGAGCATATCGTTCATGGCCTGACTCAGCTCTTGCACCTCAAGCGTATTACTCTGAACATCAATGTGCTGATTGGGCTGCTGAATATTGACCTGTGCTGTCGCCAGCATCAGCTGACGCATTGACTTGAGAATATAGCGTCCAGCCAGCCAGGCCATAAAGGTCGAGAGCAATATACCAAGCAGACTATAGAGCACCAGTTTTGATAAATAGGTTGCCAGTGCCCTTTGTCCTTCTGCCAACTGTTTACCCGCTACCAGCTGGTAGCTGCGACCATCAAACTGCACCTGTTTAAAAGCCAGACGTGTTGAAGGATGTTCAGCCTGATTATTCTGAAACTGTAATTTGGAAGAATAATGCAATGCCGGAATATGAACCTGCAAAGGATTGATTTCGATCAGACGACTATTCTGATGCTGCAGCAGCAGTAAATTATCTTCCTGTCCCAGCATATTTTCATATAATTTGGGATGCTGGACCAGAAGTTTGAAACTCTGGGCATCTTCAAGAAAAATCTCAATCCGGGAAATACGCGCAGCCAGCGCCTGATCCTGCTGGGTCTGAATCATCTGTTGCATATTTTGATAAGACAGCAACGCCACACTCAGAAACACCACGCAAGACACCAGTGCAAATGCAATACTCAATCGTGTTGCCAACGGCAATAACACAGGGTTTTTCATGGATATTCATCTAGCTTATAACCCATGCCACGTACGGTATGGATCAGTTTTGGCGTGTAATGATCATCAATTTTGCTACGCAGCCTGCGAATAGCCACATCGACCACATTAGTATCAGTATTAAAATTGATATTCCAGACCATTGACGCAATCTGGCTCCGGGTCATCACCTGTCCCTGATGTTCCATTAACAATTGCAACAGCGCAAATTCTTTCTGGCTCAAGTCGATCTTTTGCCCATTACGGTAAACCTCATGCTTTAAGCGGTTCAATACCAGATCTGAAACCTGATAGGCCTCCTGCTCCAGACGCGGCACACGGCGCAACAGACTTTTAATTCGGGCCAGTAATTCAATATAGGAAAAAGGCTTGGTCAGATAATCATCAGCACCAAGCTCCAGTCCTTTCACCCGATCTAGCACATGATCACGTGCAGTGAGCATTAATACCGGAATCTGGCTAAAAGTTCGCAGGGTATGTAATACCTGCCAGCCGTCCAGGTCCGGCAGCATCACATCAAGCAGCACCAGATCAAAAGACTGTTGCTGCAAACACGATAATGCTCGCACGCCATTTTCTGCGATGGTCGTACTATAACCTGACTCATTCAGTCCTTTTGCCAGATATTCAGCAATCTTGACTTCATCTTCTACAATTAAAATATGCATGTCAGTAGTTTAGCTGTTTTTAGCTAGTTCTAGATTACAAATTGGTAATCTGATTGTCATGCTGTACTGGCGGATTTTTTTCTAAGATAGCCCCAGTAGCCAATTGCATGAAAGATAACCATGAAAATTTCAATCGCCAACACAAGCATGGCCTTGCTCAGCAGCGTATTACTACTCAGCTCACTGGCGCATGCAGAATTTAAAACGGCGCCAGTCATGTCGCTAGAAGTGGCAAAGCTCATGGCCAGCAACGTCATGCTTGCTTGCCAGAAACAGGCCAAGCCGGCGGCAGTCGTTATTCTGGATCAAGGTGGCAACCTGCTGGCCAGCCAGCGCCATGAATCTGTCGGCATTCACAACCTGATTGCAGCGGAACGGAAAGCTTTCACCGCGTATTCAACTAAAACCAGCACATTGGATTTTATGCGCAATGCCCAGAAAAATCCGGATGCACAGAATCTGAATAGCTTGCCTGAATTGCTATTACTGGGTGGTGGTGTCCCTGTCATTTACCAAAACCAGATTGTAGGCGCAGTAGGCGTCGCAGGTGCGGGCGGTTCAGTACAGGATCATCAATGTGCCAATAGCGGCATTCAAACCACCTTAAAGCAGCTTTGATATCTTTTAATTAGTAATTTTTTATTCCTTTGATTAAACATTATTCCGTCATTCCAACGAGGAACACAACATGAAAAAAATCTTAATCGCGACTCTTGCCACTACTGCAGCAACTCTTTCTTTTGCCCAGAATCCGCTGAGTGTACACGTGCTGAATCTGGAAAATGGCTTGCCTTCTCCAAATGTAGAAGTGACGCTGGAAACACAGAAAAATGGCAAATGGGTACAGCTTTCACAAGCAAGGACCAATCCTCAGGGTCGTATCACAGCACTGTACCCAGAGAATAAAACCTTTGATAAAGGAACCTACAAAGTGACTTTTAAAACTGGTGACTGGTTTAAAACCCAAAAGCAAAACAGCTTTTTCCCGGAAGTACCGGTGATTTTTGAAGTAGATGGCTCAGTCAATCACTATCATATCCCGCTGCTATTAAGCCCCTATGGTTATTCAACCTATCGCGGCAACTAAGCTCTCCCACTTAAGGCCCACCCTCTTTGGGCCTTCCTTTTTTTTCTTGTTATTCTTTTATTGAAATGCCATTTACGATTCATATTTAGTGATCTAAAAAATAAAATGTATTCAAAAAAGGAGATTTGTATTGGATCAGCAAGTTAACCGGATGTTTAATCAGGACCAAGATGTCTTTGCGATACATTGACTGCTATAGCAGAACGCAAAGCCAATAATGGTCGTACTAGCATTTTATGATATTCAAATGAGGAATCAGCATCATTAAATCGCAAGCTAAATTCAATGGAATTTCCTGACTGCTCATTAAATAAATATCATGTTGATATTTAGTCAATAAAAAAACCGATGCCTAAGCATCGGTTTTAAAGTTTGAAATTGAATTAAGCTTTAAGCCACTTTTCAGCTTTGGCCTGATCTTCAACTTTCAGTTCAACTTCGGTCAGTTCAGAACCCGCGGCTTGAACTTCAAAACTCATCAGCTCATCACGACGGAATGCATACACTGTAAAAGTACCTTGCTGTTTTGCATAGCTTTCAATGAGTTTGGTCGTTGCTTTTAAGCCATCAATTGCAATAATGACATCATTGGCAGAAAGGCCAGCGAGTACAGCAACCCCATCACGACGCGCAGATTGAACTAGAACACCTTCCGGCTTATCTACCAGTTTTAAACCGAATGGCAAAGACTTGTCATTTTTCAGGCTATAAGCCATACCAAACTCAGGGAATAGCTGATCGAGCGGCAATTCATCTGTGGTATTGATCAAGTGATTAATCTGTTCTGACCAATCATCTCCTGTCAATTCTTTACACAATTCAAAGATCGTCCGTTCATGCACCTGAACGCCTTTCTGGGCATTTCCATACAAACGGCGCATCAAAGCATCCAGACTTGAACCACGTAAACGCAGACCCAAATCCAGGCACAGTGCAACTAAACAACCTTTGTTGTAATAGCTGGTACCCGCATTATTCGAGTTTTCATCCTGACGATAGAATTTCACCCAGGCATCAAAACTGGATTCAGACACTGACTGAATCACACGTCCCGGATTTTGCAAATAGCGGTCAATCTGTGCTTTTAACAAAGCAATATACGATTCCTGATTAATCACGCCGCTGCGTAGCAAGATCAAATCGTCATAATACGAGGTGAAACCTTCAAAGATCCACAACAAAGAAGTATAGCCTTCTCTGTTTAAATCATAATTGACGAAGTTTTCAGGGCGAATGAATTTCACCAACCATGAATGGAAATATTCATGGCTACATAAGCCCAAGAAACGCTGATAATCTTTAGATGGCTCTTCTGGCTCATTGGCTTTCGGCAAGTCATCACGTGGTGAAATCAGGCTGGTAGAATTTGGATGCTCCAGACCGCCATAGCTATTGCCGGTTGCCATGGTCATAAAGGTATAGTCTGTAAACGGCGCCGAACCAAACATTGAAATTTCTGTAGCACAGATTTTTTCAATGTCCTGCTGCATACGCGCCGCATTCATCGCGTGTTTGCCTGACACCACAAACTCATGTGGAATACCATTTGCTTCAAAACTGAAACGGGTTTGTTCTGCCAGCTCAAATGGCGCATCAATCAGTTCGGCATAGTTTTTAGCTTTCAGGGTGAAACGGCCTTTGACCAGACTTTTAGCCTGCATTCCTGTTGCCAATTGAAAATGCTTCAATTCATCTGGCAGGAAGATTTCCAGTTCAATTTCTTTATTTTCCTGACCTTCCAGCCCCAGACATGCACAAGCCGGGTTCACGTAGAGACGATTTTGATCCACATATGCACCACGAACGGACAGGTCATAGGCATAGACATCATATTCAACTGTAATCAGTTCATGATCAGTATTGAATAAACGCCATTTATTTTTTTCAAATTTCTGGATCTGTAACTGGCGCCCATCTTCATCATAGGCTTGGACCGTTTCAATGTGCTTGGAAAACTCTCGAATCAGATAGCTGCCCGGAATCCAAGTCGGCAATGACAGGACTTGTGTCGGGTCCGCAAGAAAACGAACAGTCACGTGAATAAGATGCTGACGATAATCGTCAAATTCAATTTGATAATGCAACATAATGAACGATATAAAATTAAAATAAATGAGATATAGCTTAGCTTAGCATTTTTTAAGCCAGTATGGTTTAGCTGTCTTATTTGTCTACATTTACGACTAGCTATCTGTATAAAAAAGGCATAGCATGCGTGAAAATTAAATCGTTCAACACCCAGCGGGTTATCAAGGAACACCATTGAAATACATCATCTCACTGATTGCGGTTTTCAGTTTATTTATTTCTGCATTTTCACATGCTGCCCTACTCAATATTGTGCCTGAAAGCGTTGAAGCTGAAGCCTGGACCATTCTGGATTCACAGTCTGGTCAAGTCATTGCAGAGCACAATGCCGACGTTCAGCGTGCTCCGGCTTCGCTGACCAAAATGATGGTGGCTTATATTGCCTTAAAGGAAATTGAGGCCGGAAAATTAGATAAAAATGAAGTTTTAACCGCGACCTCTGTGGTGAAAACTGTGATGTGGGATGAGTCACAAATGTACCTGAAAGAAGGTGATCAGATTTCAGTCGATCAGCTTCTGGCGGGCTTAATTATCATGTCTGCCAATGATGCCGCGGTGACGCTGGCTGAGAAAATTTCGGGTGGTATTCCGCAGTTTGTTGAACGTATGAATCAGGAAGCCAAAGCACTGGGCATGCAACATACCAATTTCCAGAATCCGGCCGGTATTACCATGCCTGAGCATTATTCGACTGCCGCCGATTTGGCCAGACTGTCTATGGCGGTGGTGAATAAAACCCCGGATTATCTGTATTATTCAAAGCAGCCAAGCTTTACCTATAATCAGCATTTCCATCGTGCGACCAACCGTGTACTTCAGGTTGATCCTACAGTAGATGGTTTAAAAACCGGTTTTACCAGGGCGGCAGGCTATAACCTTGCGCTAACAGCCAATCGCGTCACAGCAGATTTTGAGATGCCGAATCGCCGTCTGATTGTGGTGGTACTGGGTACTAAAAGTGCCACAAAACGCGCTGAAGTATCACATAAGCTGATGAATCTCGCCTATACCTATACCCGCAATGAAGTAGCGATCAAAGATCAACAGCTCCTTGCTGAGTTGCCTGTGATTAAATCCACCTTAAAAATGTTTAAGGTGCAAACCAAGCAGCCGCAGATTATTACCACTTCTTTATATGATCAGGGCTACAGTATTGACCTAAACCAGTTTGATCAAACCCAACAGCGTGTCATGCTGAATACAGGTGATGGCGTTTTAAAAAGTATCGAGCCTTTACAGGAAACGCAAACTCATATCAATGTTGAAGTGAAAGCGTCTGAACTCATTGCACCTTTGGCGACCATGATGCCTTTGGCGACCATTCAGGTTTATCAGAATAATCAGTTGATTCGCACCATTCAAATTGAAGATCATGTCGAAATTGAAGAAGCCAACCTGTTTCAGAAATTCTTTAGCTGGCTACAAGGCTTATTCGGTTTATTTTCAGACAATACACCAAGCGTAAAGCTTTATCCTTTAGATAGATAATAGCGCTACATCTCAAGTAACTTCCCTTTAAGCTAGAAGATCTCCTCTCTGATCTTCTGGCAGATTTTCCTTTCTTCCTGCATCACGCCCTCAAGACAGGGAAACTTACCTGCCCTCACAGAATTGCTACGTTTTGTAATGTGTATAACAATTTTAATCAAGACGCGTTTTAGTGCATGCCATAGTATATTTTCTCTCTATTTCTCTTATTTTTATTAAAAAAATAAACAGGTTAATCATATATGACAGCACATAAAATCGTGATTGTGGGTGGTGGTGCCGGTGGTCTGGAACTGGCGACTCAGCTGGGTGAGAGCTTGGGTAAAAGCGGTAAAGCCCAGATTATTCTGGTCGATCAAAAACTGACACACATTTGGAAACCGCTGCTGCATGAAATTGCCGCAGGCACCTTAAATCCACATGAAGAAGAAACTAATTATTTTGCCCATTCAGCCGCACATCATTATGAATTTGTCTTGGGGACATTTACCGGTCTGGATCGTGAAGCGAAACAGATTGTGGTAGAAACAGAATATTTCTCCAAAAAAGCCCAAGCCAAGAAGAACCAGCGCATCGACTATGACACCCTGGTACTGGCCTTGGGTTCTACCTCGAATGACTTTAATACCGAAGGCGTCAAACAGTTCTGTCATTTTCTCGACAGCCGTCCACAAGCTGATATCTTTCAGCAGGATCTGTTGCATCTCTACTTGAATGCTCAACATGAAGCTTCGAGCCGTGAACTGAATATCGCGATTATTGGCGCCGGTGCAACCGGAGTAGAACTGGCAGCTGAACTGGTGGAAGCCAAACACAATTTCTTTAAATATGGCTTAAACAAGGTCGACCCAAATAAAGTCAAAATTACCCTGATTGAAGCGGCGGATCGTATTCTGACTGCACTCTCGTCGAAAGTCGCCGAACATACCATGCAACAGCTGGAAAAATTTGGCATTGAGGTTTTGACCAGTCACCGCGTGGCCAAGGTTGATGAAGACAAGATTTATTTTGCAGATGGCTCAAGTCTGGATGCCGAGATTAAAGTCTGGGCTGCAGGCATCAAAGCACCTGAAGTCTTGGCACAACTGCAAGATATGGAAAAAGACAATATTCACCGGTTGAAAGTCTACTCCACCCTGCAAACCAAATCTGATCCAGACATTTTTGCTTTTGGTGACTGTGCACACTGCCAGCCTGCTGCAGATGAACCAGTCTTGGGTCCACGTGCACAAGTGGCTAGCCAACAGGCCAATTTTCTGGCGAATGCCTTGAAAGCGCGTGTCAATGAAGAAAACTATTTACCGATGTTTAAATTTTCTGACAAAGGTTCACTGATTTCCTTAAGCCAGAATAAAGCCGTCGGCGAGTTGCTCGGTCAGGTGAATGTTCAAGGCTTTGTTGCCAAGTCAATGTACGTTTCTTTATACCGAATTCATCAGGCGACCATTCATGGTTATGCGCATGCCGGCATTCTGACTGCAAAAGATTTTGTTACACGAAAAATTTCTCCAAAGCTGAAATTGCATTGAAATTCCAGAATTTGGCCCAATCAATGAAAAAATCGTCAACAAAATTGTCAAATTGCGTTTTTTTGCTAATTTTAGTCTACAAAAATGCAATTTCACTTTATGATGTACCCTTAAAAAATTGAATGGATCAATTAACATGACTGCTATTGCAAATAACCTCGTGGTTTCTTTCCACTACACATTGACTAACGCAGAGGGTGAAACTCTCGACCAATCTCAAGGTGAACCACTTGCCTATTTGCACGGTGCAGGTAACATCATCCCAGGTTTAGAAAATGCGTTAGAAGGCAAAACTGTAGGTGAAAAATTCACTGTAAACGTTCCTGCTGCTGAAGGTTATGGCGAATACAACCCTGACCTAGTTCAAGAAGTTCCTGCGCAAATGTTCCAAGGCGTAGACAACATTCAGGCAGGTATGCAGTTCCAAGCTCAAACTGATGACGGCGTGCAAATCGTAACTGTTAAAGCAGTTGAAGGCGACAATGTTGTTGTTGATGCTAACTTCCCACTTGCTGGTCAAGACCTGACTTTCGAAGTTGAAATCGTATCTGTTCGTGAAGCTTCTCAAGAAGAATTAGATCACGGTCACGTACACGGTGTAGGCGGTCACCAGCACTAAGATCTTCTGATCTTGAGTGAAAAAAGGCAAAGTCAGACTTTGCCTTTTTTATTGCCTGAAAATAGCCCGTAGAATATTAACCATCCGATCAGCTATAAAAAAAGCAGAGCCATTGCCCTGCCTTTCCAATCCGATCAAGATCTCCTTTTACAGGATGATCAGTGGATTATTTTTTTTGGTTATAAATCTGCATCGCTGCTGGCAATTGTTGACGCATTTGCCCAATACGCTGACTATTCGATGGATGCGTAGACAGGAAGGTTGCACCACTGCCGCCACCAAGTTTGTTCATTTTTTCCCACAGGGTAATGGCTGCATTCGGGTTATAACCTGCGCGCGCCATCAACATTAAACCACCTTGGTCAGCACGGCTTTCCAGATTACGCGAGTATGGCAAGCCAATACCGATCTGACTACCCAATTGTGCTGCTGCAGCGCCACCTTGACCTACACCTGCTGCATTTAAGCCAATACCCAAAGCCAGATCAGTCAGGGCTTGAGCACCGATTTTCTGCTTAGAATGCTCTTCTAAGGCATGCACCATTTCATGACCCATAATCGCTGCAATTTCAGCATCGGTCAGATTCAGTTTATTCACGATACCGGTATAGAATACAACCTTACCACCTGGTGCAACAAAGGCGTTGACCTGATCAGATTTGAGCACAGCCAATTGCCACTGGAATGCTGTACCGGTTTGATTCATCTGGTTAGCAACTGGCTTCAAACGGTTAAATACATTATTAATCCGTTTATAGGTGGCTGAACTGGTATCCAGTTGGCCTTTATTGCGCGCATCATTGACCATGGCATTATAGCTTTGGCTCGCAGATGCATTTAAGGTCGCAGTATCTGCCCCTGCCATATCGGCAATGGTGGTACAACCTGATAATGTTACGACTGTAGCAGCCGCCATACTCAATAAAAGTTTATTCTTCATTATAATTTACTCCGCCTTGGCTCAAGGGCAATTTACATTGTAAAAATTATAAGTGAAAGCGCGCAGCAGCTAAACGCTTAATTCATTCATCTTCTTATAAATTATGTAATTTTTAAGCCAAATACTGTATCGCCAACCAATAAATCAGACAAATAATATTGAGACCCAAATAAATCTGACTCAGTGGTTTTATTTTCTGTTCAAGTATTTCATCTTTACGTTTGAAATATAAAAAAGCATTTTGCAATAAAATAATAGGCACTAAAACACAGGCAATAATGACACTCAGACCAATCAGTGCCGCATAAATCACCTCGGGATTTTGGGTTTGCGCACGAATAATCATCATGGCAATTGTTGGCGCCCCGCCCATCGCGAATAACAATGAATAAAACATGGTCGCCGATATATTTTTTTGCATCCTGCTGCTCATTTTTCTTTCTTTATATACCGCTATGTTAAAGCACATCACGTGGTATTACCGATGCAACTTTAGTCTTGAAATACCTGCATAAATTCAGCATATAAAAAAACCCATCCGGAGATGGGTTTTTATCATTTAAGCTTTAATCAAATCAAGATTAAGCATCAAACGGGTGGCGAAGAACAATCGTTTCTTCACGGTCTGGACCCGTTGAAATGATGTCGATTGGACATTCAATCAATTGCTCAAGACGTTTTACATAGTTCAATGCAGCTTCTGGCAATTGATCCAGTGATTTCGCACCGAAAGTTGACTCAGACCAGCCTGGCATAGTTTCGTAAATCGGTTTTAAAGTTTCGAATGCAAGCGCATCAGAAGAACCGACACAACCAGAATCTGCAGCTTCATAACCCACACAGATTTTCACTTCTTCTAAACCGTCAAGAACGTCAAGTTTAGTCAGGCAAATACCAGAAAGTGAGTTTACATCAACTGAACGGCGTAGAATTTCAGCATCGAACCAGCCACAACGACGTTGACGGCCAGTAGAGGCACCAAATTCATTACCAATCGTACCGAGGTGTTTACCAATCGTATCACCTGTGTCATTTGCAGCGTCATACACCAACTCAGTTGGGAATGGACCTGCACCTACACGCGTTGTGTACGCTTTAGTAATACCCAGTACATAGTCAAGATGCAAAGGACCCAGACCTGAACCAGAGCTTACGCCACCAGCAGTGGTATTCGAAGAAGTCACATACGGATATGTACCGTGGTCAACGTCAAGAAGTGAACCTTGCGCGCCTTCGAACATGATGTTGTCACCGTTTTTACGGTAGTTATGCAATTCAGTGGTCACATCCACAACCAGTGGCGCAACAACTTTACGCCATTCGTCGCAAAGTGCCAGCACATCTTCCAATTTAACTGCTTCAACACCGTAGTATTCAGTCAGCTGGAAGTTATGGTAGTCCAGAAGTTCAGTTAACTGAGCAGTAAGATGTTCACCACCACGTACTAGGTCAGCAACACGTACTGCGCGACGTGCTACTTTGTCTTCGTATGCAGGACCGATACCACGACCTGTCGTACCAATCTTCGCATTACCACGTTTTTTCTCACGCGCCTGATCAAGTGCGATGTGGTTCGGAAGAATCAATGGACAGTTTGGAGAAATGCGTAAACGTTCTTTAACAGGAACGCCTTCTTTTTCAAGAATGTCCATCTCTTTGATGAGCGCTTCAGGAGAAAGAACAACACCGTTACCAATTAAGCACAATACGTTTTCACGTAAAATACCTGATGGAATGAGGTGTAAGACAGTTTTCTTACCACCAACCACAAGAGTGTGACCTGCGTTATGTCCGCCTTGATAACGAACTACCGCTGCCGCTTGATCTGTGAGCAGGTCGACGATTTTACCTTTACCTTCGTCGCCCCATTGGGTACCAAGTACCACAACATTCTTGCCCATAATAGCCTCATTACATCATGCTGTTAAAGTTGAAAGCCCCGCTCAGCGACATGAACACTGAGCCAAGCAGTTAAATCGTTTTGACTGTCCACTCACCATTCGCATTCACCAGCTGGTGCGTCGCATATGGAATCGAGTTTAAATCATCATTACCCAGTAACTGAATTACACTTAAGCCTTGTGCACGAATATTCTGAATTGCATTCAGAAGTTCTGCATCAGTGCCTTTAGGTGCAACCACGACCTGTACCGCATCAAACTGGCCTGCGCTTAAAGCATATAAGTCACAAGAGAAACCGGTTGCCGGACGCGCACGGCCAAAATGTTCACCAATGCCATCATAACGGCCACCTTGTGCCAGTGCAGCTGCACGGTTCGGTGCATAGACTGCATACATCAAGCCAGTATGATAATGGTATGAACGTAATTCAACCACATCAATACCAATACTCAAGTTTGGCCAACGGGTTTGAACTTCGTCTTTGGTGGTTTGCAAGACATTAAAAGCCTGCGTAAATGCTGGATTTGCCAACACTTCAGCACTTAAATGCGCTTGTAATGCATCCAGGTCGCTGGCATAGCGTCCAAGTGCATAGAAATCCTGACCAAATTTCAGGTCTGCCGTGAATTCTTCTAATTCTGGCAAAGCCTTACGCTGGTATAAATCAGATAATTGCTGTTCAGCGACTTTGTTTAAGCCGGCTTGAGCCACCAGACTGCGGAATAAACCCACATGACCTAAGTCCAGATGAATACCATCTGCCAGACCTGTTTCCTGAATCAGACTGATCATCAAGTCGACCATTTCTACATCGGCATCGATGCTGTCTGAACCAAATAGCTCCGCACCTAACTGTAGTGGCGCACGCGAAGTGTTAAAACCGCGAGGCTTGGTATGCAGAACGGTTCCTGCATAGCAGTAACGTGCTACACCTTCCACTGGATGTACATGCGCATCAATACGAGCCACTTGTGGTGTCATATCGGCACGCACACCAAGCAAACGACCAGAAAGCTGATCGATTACTTTAAAAGTGGCTAAGTCTAAATCTTGATTCGATTCTGAGAGAGAAGATAGAGATTCGATGTATTCAATGAATGGCGTGTACACCAGCTGATAACCTCGAGATGCAAGGAAATCCAGTGATTTACGGCGCAGACTTTCAATAACTTGCGCTTGTTCTGGTAATACATCAGCTACACCATCAGGTAATAACCATGTCTCTGAAATGGGCATGTTGTAAACCTAAATTCTTGTCAGCGCGGAACGAATCCGCATAAAAAAATCGGGAGCACACCCGATTTCTCCTAGTCTAGCACGATAGTTTTGGCTGTGCATCGCAAATTTTATAATTTTCGCTACCTGATGAAATCAACAACAATTGTGTCAACTATCAGCGTTTTAATGCACATTTAAAACAAATAGCATGACAAAATCCGGCATTAAACCAAAGGCAATGCAGTCGTGCTTTTAACCGTTTGCAATGGAATTTCAGTTTTTACACTTTGAATGCAGGGAATTTGGGTTAAATGATGAATCTGAAATTTACGATAGGCATCCAGATCAGCCACCACAATTCTTAAAAAGAAATCACAATCGCCTGCCATTAACTGGCACTCGACGACTTCTGGCATTTCCTTGATCGCTTCGACAAATTGATCGACCACAGCAGCTTCTTGAGACTTGAGCTAGACGCGTGCAAACACGCTCATCGCCAAATTGACCTTTTGTGGATTCAGCAGTGCGACATATTGCTCAATCACGCCATTATCTTCCAGCTGTTTTACCCGTCTTAAACAGGGTGACGGTGACAAGCCAATTAATTGAGCCAGTTCATTATTTTGCAGTTTTCCATTCTTTTGCAGCTCATGCAAAATGCGTTTATCTATTTGATCCATGTCTATGCCTTGGCATTTAAAACCTCTTAAATTTAATTTAGCGCAATTTAATTTCAAATAAAACTCAAATCTCTTTCACTACAACAGCAAATAGCCTGAATATCGCCATAAAATATGGTCTAGTTTTGCAGTACCCAGGTCATTTCCATGCTTTTGTTCAGACAAAGCACCGCAGCAATAGTTGCCCCTACCGATTTCAGTGAATTTCAACGTGGCATGAAAGATTCTATTCCCATGCTTTTAGGGATTATCCCCTTTGCGCTGGTACTGGGTGCGACGGCAGTACAGAAGAATTTCAGCTTGCTCGAAGTGCCATTACTGACCGGTTTGAACTTTGCCGGCGGTTCTGAATTTACCATTCTGGAAGTCTGGAGCAGTCCACCAAATTTACTCATGCTGATGTTCATTACCTTTCTGGTAAATAGCCGGCATCTGTTGATGGGCGCCAGTTTGGTTCCGTATTTAAAGCATCTTCCGAATCTTAAAGTTTTTCCGGCGCTGTTTTTTATGGTCGATGAAAGCTGGGCACTCGGTCTGGCTGATGCACAAAGGAAACAGGCGCAACTGGGTTATCGTGCTGCGTTTAGCATGCCTTATTATGCCGGCCTGTGTTTTTGCCTGTACTTGATGTGGGTCGGATTTACCACACTCGGGGCCATGCTTGGACCTGTATTAGGCGACATCAACCGTTTTGGTTTTGATATGGCCTTTCCTGCTGTATTTCTGGTGTTACTAAGAAGTATGTGGAAAGGTTTTGAGGCTGCCCGGCCATGGCTGGTCAGTTTAGTCTGTGCGGCTTTGGCTTATTTATATTTACCTGCGGGCTGGTATGTGCCGATTGGCGCCTTGTCTGGAATCACTTCGGCATTTTTCCTGATTCAAGAGGATCAAGCATGATCCAGATAAATACCTTGGTGGCCATTATCCTGATTGCTGTGACCACCTATTTAACCCGGCTCTTGGGCTATGTCTTATTAAAAAATAAAACGCTGACACAGCGCCAGCGAAAAATTCTGGAAGTAGTTCCCGGCTGCGTGCTGATTTCAGTGATTGCGCCTTATTTTGTACGCGACCATCCGGCAGACCTGATTGCCTTGGCTTTAACGCTATTTGCCGCTACACGTTTTGGATTATTACCGACCGTCGCCATCAGTATGGTTTCTGCTGCAATTTTAAGAATTTTAATAATCTAACGCTAGAAAAACCCCTTTAAATGATCTATAAAGGGGTTTTGTTTATTTCTGTGGATCAACCACTTTGGTCAGCAAACTGACCAGTTCGGCATTTTGCAATTCAACCTGCTGAAGTTTGGCTGTGGTCTGATCCAGCACTTCCTGCTGCACATGCATTTTTTTGGCTAGATCCTGCATGATTTCCAGGGTCTTTTTTAAATTTTCTTCCAGATGCACGATTTTTTCTTCGACTGGCACGCCTTCCACGCTACGTGGCTCATCACTCTGGTTAAACTGCAGCCAGATCAGAAAAATTACCGCCAAAGTCAGCAGTATAATAAATCCCCAAACCACCATCATGTGCTTGCTCTTATTTCATTTTATTGTCTTTATCTTAACGAAAAATGCTGCAGATAACGTAAATAATTCAGCCTCAATTCCTGATTTTCGATCAATTACCGGCAAATTCTCTTAAAACATGGCTTGCAGAATATTTACAGGCAAGAAAAAAGCACCGTATCTCGGTGCTTTTGAGGTTTAGATAACCCGAACTTAATGAAATGATTCACATAAATCCAGCAGACGGTTGGCATAGCCCCACTCGTTATCGTACCAGGCAAAGACTTTGGCTTGATGCCCAACGACTAGAGTCTGGGTCAAATCCACAATCAATGAATATGGGGAATGATTAAAATCACTCGATACCAATGGCTCATCTGTCACGGCCATAATTTCCGCAAAATCCTGCTGGGCAGCCTTGATCAGCACTTCATTCAGCTTGTGATCGGTAATCGGCGACTGGGAGACAAACGTTAAATCAATCGCGGCCACATTAATGGTCGGCACCCGAATTGAATAACCATCAATACGATCTTCCATTTTTGGCATGACACGCTTTAAGGCACCGAGTGCGCTCGAAGTCGTAGGAATGATGTTATGGCCTGAAGCACGTGCACGACGCAAATCACGATGCGCATGATCCAGTACCGACTGATCCGCCGTGACAGCATGGATTTCAGTCATCAGGGCGCTACTGATCCCAAATGCATCATCGACAATTTTGACCAGTGGCACCAAAGCCTGCGTAGTACAAGAAACACTGGAAATGATCTGGTCCGATGCTTTGACTTCATGATGATTGACACCATAGACAATCGCGGCATCGACCGTATCAAAAGGTGCAGCGCCAATAATCACACGTTTCGCCCCTGCCTGAATATGCTGGGTTGCGGCTTCACGGGAACGGAACAGCCCGGTACATTCAAGCACTACATCTACCGCCAGGTTTTGCCAAGGCAACTTAGCCGGCTGGGACTCACACAAAACCTGCACTTTTAATGCAGCATCCTGATAGCTGATATGCATATAGATATGTTCAGCATCATAGCTGAGATCCACCTGCCCCGGAAAACGGCCATGGGTCGAGTCATATTTAAATAAATGAATCAGGGTTTCAACATCAGCAATATCGTTAATGGCAACGATTTCAAAATTAAAATCTTTCGGGTTTTCAAACCATGCGCGCAGTACATTCCGTCCAATACGCCCAAATCCATTGATTGCCACTCGTTGCATGACTCGACCTTTTATATGCCTATTTTAAAACTCTTCTATGTTAAAGGATTTCTGGCGCCGTACATTAAAAACTTCAGTGAAAATACTGATTTTCGATTATTTTATTTCTGATACATTCGTCTGTATTCGAGCCATTTAAAATTCCGTTTATTTTTTAAAGAGATGGATATAGACGAATTCTACTGTGGGAAAATTCAATTTAATTATTCAGCGAAAAACCTGAGTAAATAAATCCTTCGCAATTGGTTTTAAAATGATTGGTGCATACTGCTTTTTCCGTTATAATTTGGCGTTTTAAATTTTTAAGCCCCGCATTGCAGCAGAGCTCTTGTATGCTTGTCAGACTGTGGTGTTTTAGCCAAATCGGAAATTATGGAGTGACTTGGTTGTGAGTACTCGTTTTATGACATCAGCTGAAATTCGTGAAGCATTTTTGCGTTACTTTGAATCGCAAGGGCATACACGTGTCGCGTCGAGTTCTCTAGTACCTGCCAATGACCCAACTTTGCTGTTCACCAATGCTGGTATGAACCAGTTTAAAGATTGCTTCTTAGGTCTAGAAAAACGCGATTATGTACGTGCAGTGTCATCACAAAAATGCGTGCGCGCAGGTGGTAAGCACAATGACCTGGACAATGTGGGTTATACAGCACGTCACCACACTTTCTTTGAAATGTTGGGTAACTTCTCCTTTGGTGATTACTTCAAACGTGATGCGATCAAATTTGCTTGGGACTTTTTGACTAACGAAGAATGGCTTGGTCTTCCTAAAGATAAACTCTATGCAACCGTTTACCACACCGATGATGAAGCCTTTGACATCTGGAACAAAGAAATCGGTCTAGATGCATCTCGCATCATCCGTATTGGTGACAACAAAGGCGGTCAATACGCATCTGATAATTTCTGGGCAATGGGTGACACCGGTCCTTGTGGTCCATGTTCTGAAATCTTCTTTGACCATGGCGATCACATCTGGGGTGGCCTACCGGGTTCTCCTGAAGAAGATGGTGACCGTTTCATTGAAATCTGGAATAACGTTTTCATGCAGTTCAACCGTACTGCTGATGGCGTGTTACACCCTCTTCCAGCGCCTTCTGTGGATACAGGGATGGGCTTGGAGCGTATTTCTGCAGTTTTACAGCACGTCAACTCAAACTACGAAATCGATTTATTCCAGCATTTACTTAAAGCTGCGGCTGAAATTATTGGTCTGGATACTACAGCGCTTGAAGCTGAAGCTGCTGAGAAAGGCACACCAGTTCAGTATCCTGCTTCATTGAAAGTCGTTGCTGACCATGCCCGTTCATGTTCATTCCTGATTGCTGATGGCGTAAATCCATCGAATGAAGGCCGTGGCTATGTATTGCGTCGTATTATCCGTCGTGCAGTACGTCATGGTAACAAGCTAGGTGCAACAGGTTCGTTCTTCCACAAGATGTTGAAGCCACTGATCGAAGTGATGGGCGAAGCTTATCCTGAACTTGCAGCCAACCAGGCACGTATCGAAGCACAACTTCTGAAAGAAGAAGAACAATTTGCCAAAACACTTGAGCAAGGTCTGAAATTGCTTGAAGGTGAATTGGCACAGTTAAAAGGTTGTGTGATTCCGGGTGAAGTAGTATTTAAACTTTACGACACTTACGGCTTCCCGACAGACTTGACTGCAGATATCGCACGTGAACGTGACTTAACCATTGATGAAGCGGGTTTCGAAACTGAAATGGCTGCTCAACGTCAACGTGCTCGTGATGCAGGCAAATTCGCAATCGACTACAATAGCGTAGTTAAAGTTGAAGGCGAAACCCAGTTTGACGGTTATGACGCAACTGCAGGTGAAGGTCAAATCATCGCAATCTACAAAGATGGCGAGCAAGTTGATGAAGTAGTTGAAGGCGACGAAGCACTGATCGTACTTAGCCAAACACCTTTCTACGCAGAAAGCGGTGGTCAAATCGGTGATACAGGTATCTTTAAAAACGATACTGGTATTTTCGAAGTTCAAGATACCAAAAAATCTGGTGGTGCATTTGTACACCAAGGTATCGTGACGATGGGTAACTTAAAAGTTACTCAAAATGTAGAAGCAACGGTTAAAGCAGACATTCGTGCGGCAACGGCACGTAACCACTCTGCGACTCACCTGCTACATGCTGCGTTACGTCAAATTTTAGGTTCACATGTACAGCAAAAAGGTTCATTGGTTGCATCTGATGTGTTACGTTTTGACTTTGCCAATGACCAACCTGTAAGCTTTGAACAGCTGCAAGAAATTGAACGTTTGGTCAATGCAGAAGTGATTGCCAATACTGCGGTGTCTACTGAACTTCTGGATATCGAGTCTGCGAAAGCTAAAGGCGCGATGATGCTGTTTGGCGAGAAATACGGTGACGAAGTACGTGTACTGTCTATGGGTTCAGTGATTGAAGAGAAAAACTTCTCAATCGAACTTTGCGGTGGTATTCACGTAAAACGTACCGGTGATATCGGTCTGTTCAAAATCACCTCTGAAGGTGGTGTGGCAGCCGGTGTACGTCGTATTGAAGCAGTAACAGGCACGAAAGCAGTTGAAGTTGCGCAAAAAGCCGATCGCGATATCAATACGATTAACGGTTTGCTCAAAGCGCAAAAAGACCAGACTTTAGAAAAAGTTGAAGCACTGGTTGATACTGCATCAAGCTTGCAGAAACAGATTGAACAACTCAATCAAAAACTTGCTAGCCTGCAAGCCGGTGAACTTCTAAGCCAAGTTCAAAGCATTGCAGGTCGTGCAACCTTGATTACAACTGTTGAAAACATGGATGCGAAAGCACTTCGCAACCTGCACGACGGTGTGAAATCAAAATTAGAAAATGCAGTGATTGTTCTTGCAGGTGTAGAGGGTGACAAGGTGAGCTTGATCGCATCTGTGGCAAAAGACTTTACTGCTTCTATTAAAGCAGGTGACATCATCAAACATTTAGCGACTGAGCTAGGTGGTAAAGGTGGTGGTAAACCTGACTTGGCACAAGGTGGCGCGCCACTTAACGAGAAGTTTGCTCCAGTGATGGCAGATTTAACTGCCTGGCTTGCAGCAAAATAAAACTTCAATTTTGTGTAACTGACCCTGATAGGTACATCAGGGTCATGGCTTATATGGAACAACTATGGCATTAATCGTTCAAAAATATGGCGGTACCTCTATGGGTACTCCCGAGCGCATTTTAAATGTTGCTCGTCGTGTAAAGCGCTGGCATGACCACGGCCACAAGGTAGTGGTAGTGGTATCAGCAATGAGTGGCGAAACCAATCGTCTACTTGCTTTAGCGAAGGCCATTACCGAAACCCCTGACCCACGTGAACTAGACCAAATGGTATCTACGGGTGAACAGGTTACGATTTCTATGTTAGCAATGGCGCTGAACTCAATTGGAGTTGAAGCAAAATCACTAACAGGTCGCCAGGTTGGCATGAAAACCGACAGCTCATTCAATAAGGCACGTATCGAATCCATTGATACTGAAGTCCTGAACTCAAATCTGGATGCAGGCCGCGTACTTGTCGTTGCCGGGTTCCAGGGTTTTGATGAACATGGCAATACCACTACTTTAGGGCGTGGCGGTTCTGATACTTCAGGTGTTGCAATTGCTGCCGCACTCAAAGCAGATGAATGCCAAATTTATACCGACGTTGACGGTGTATATACCACCGATCCACGTGTTGCACCAAAAGCAAAAAAAGTTGATCGTATTTCATTTGAAGAAATGCTTGAGATGGCGTCACTCGGTTCTAAAGTCCTGCAAATTCGTTCAGTTGAATTTGCTGGTAAATACCAGGTGCCTTTACGCGTATTATCAAGTTTCGACAATGACAACGATGGCGCATTCGACGAAGAGTTTAAGCAAAACGTTGGTACACTTATTACGACTGAATTGGAAGACAATATGGAACAGCCAATTATCTCCGGTATCGCATTTAACCGTGACGAAGCAAAATTAACTATTTTAGGCGTGCCTGACGAACCGGGTATTGCTTCTAAAATTTTGTGCCCGATTGGTGATGCCAATGTTGAAGTGGATATGATTATCCAGAACGTTGAAGAAGATGGTACAACTGATTTCACTTTTACTGTGAACCGTGGCGAATTAAATAAAGCCAAAGCTATTCTTGAAGCAACTGCTCAAGAAATTGGTGCACGTGAAGTTGCGACCCGTTCAGATATCGTAAAAGTATCGATCGTAGGTGTCGGTATGCGTTCACATGCCGGTGTAGCGAGCAAAATGTTTACAGCATTGGCAGATGAAGGTATTAACATCCTGATGATCTCGACGTCTGAAATCAAGATTTCTGTGATCATTGAAGAAAATTATCTTGAACTTGCGGTTCGTTCATTGCATACCGCATTCGGTTTAGACCGTGAACAAGGCGAATCTAGCGCACGTGCTTAAGCGTTAAGATAGAATATTGTCATTGTTTGACAGTATTTTATAAAAGTCTACAAAAATGCAGAGCCACTATAGTTTTTTTTATAGTGGCTCTGTTATATTAAGCCTGAGGATTTTTAACCAGCTGAGATAGATTAAAATCTTTCACCCAGATGACAGAATTTCTATCCAGATCTTATTTTGTAATTTTTGGTTGTGCTTTTTGTTTTACATTCAATAGATTGCAGGTTTTGCATTTTGCAAGGAGAAAAACATGCTGATTCTGACTCGACGCGTCGGGGAAACTTTAATGATTGGTGATCAAGTCAGTGTGACTGTGCTTGGTGTAAAAGGTAACCAGGTTCGTATCGGGGTAAATGCTCCGAAAGAAGTCTCTGTGCACCGTGAAGAGATTTACCAGCGTATCCAGCATGAACGTGCAATGCATGAACATCTTCAACATATCGATCAAGATTACCAACCTTCTTATGAAGACGATAGCCAGACACAAAATAACTTTAACCGTTAATGTTTGTGCGAAGAATAAAGCGGCTTTTGAGCCGCTTTAAATTTGTCTAAATTTTATACAAAAATATTAAATACTTAGATAATTTAAAATAAAACTTAAAGTTCTGCACCCTGCTGTAATGCTGCAATCACCTTTTTTACCGGCCCAAAACTGCGACGATGCTCAACAATCACGCCATGTAAGGCAATCGCTTCAAAATGTGCCTTGGTCGGATAACCCTTGTGCTTGGCAAAGCCAAATTGCGGATGCTTCTGGTCCATCTCGATCATCTGATGATCACGGGTTACTTTCGCCAGAATACTGGCTGCTGAAATTTCAGCATGCAGTGCATCACCACCCACCACGGCATCACAGCTCATAGCAAGGCCCTGTGGAATCTTGTTGCCATCGACCAATACATGCTCAGGCTGAACTGGCAAAGCTTCTACAGCACGGCGCATGGCCAGCAAAGAAGCTTGCAAAATATTATGTTCATCAATCTCTGCCGCAGAAGCCTCAGCAATGGCCCATGCCAGCGCTTTTTCCTGAATCTCGATAAAAAGTTTTTCACGCTTCTTTTCAGTGAGTTTTTTAGAATCATTTAAACCCTCAATCGGGTTGTTCGGATCCAAAATAACTGCCGCAGCGACGACTGAACCGACTAATGGCCCACGCCCTGCTTCATCTACACCAGCAATCTTCATGTCTATTTTTCCATAAAAAATAGGCTGAACCAGTCAGCCTATTTCAATTTAATCTTGGCTTAGTTTACAGCTTCAGCCACACAAGCGTTAATGGTTTTTGCAACCACATTGCCGACAATCGTCGCACGTGCTGCCGGGTCAATTGCTGCAGTCGCCAAATCTACCGCTGTTACACTTTGTGGCGCTTTTTCACTGACACAGCCACAAATTTCAGTCTGGATATTCTGCTTTTGGGTCGTAGTCATTAGACGTGTAGCTGTTTGCCATGCTGGAATATTATTCAGCTCAGTCGTACATTTTGCATTGATCGCGATTTTAAGCGCAGCCCCACCCAGCTGTTGAGTCGTGGTTTGCGTTTCAGGGCTGCCTGTTGTTGCACAAGCCGATAAAACCAAAGTAAGCGGAGCAAGTGCAGCCAATAATTTTTTCACAGATCTGTTCCTTGTTTATTCATATATGAAGCGTGACGCTATTGTGCCGAAATTCACCTGAATAAGAAATCTATAAATCATCCTGAATGTTTAATCTGCACCCAGCAATTTCAATAGATGTTGCATGAAAGCCACCATAGCGTTGCAGATTTGGAATTGCTGAGTTGATTCGCCCTTTGCTAAGGTGCATTCATCTTTGAGGGCAATCGAAAATCACATGGAAAAAGTACAATATTACACGCGCACGGCACAATGGCTGCACTTGATCATGGTAGTTATCTTTATTGCGGCCTGGCTGATTGGTTTTTATAGTGGGAATTTTTTAAGTTATGAAGTCGATGGCAGCTTTAAAGGCGATGTCATCACCCTGCATAAAAATATCGCCACCACCATTATTTTCCTGTTGGTTGTGCGAATTTTCTGGCGTTATACCCACCCTGCCCCTGAACTACCGGACGCTATGTCACCCCGGATGAAAACTTTGGCACATGCAGGTCATCTGGCTTTGTATTTTATGCTGATTGCCCTACCTGTCACCGGCTGTTTATATAGCTGGAGTCTAGGCTATCCAGCACCAGTGCTATATTTATTTAACCTGCCGGCACTGATTTCAGAAAATCCGGCTGTAACCGCGATCGTAAAACCCCTGCATATCTGGCTTTCCTGGGCAGTTGGCTTACTTTTAGTTGGACATATTTTCGCAGCACTGAAACATCATTTTATCGATAAAGATCATGTACTCAACAGCATGACCCGACAATCCAAATCTTCTAAAAAATAATCTGCAAAACCACACTCAATCAGCTTTCATTGCAAAGCTGATTTTATTTTAAGAACTCGGTCATGCAGCCTTTCAGACTGTTTGCAATAGCCTGTTGCGTGAGTTTTGACTTTACTTCTTCATCCAGAGTCGCTTTCAGTAAAGTGCTTGCCGGAATATCCTTGAGTGCATGCTCACCTACACATGAACAGACATTTTGCTCAAGTTCAGCTTTATTTTTGTCCTGCATAAAATAGGTCGAGGCAGTCCAGAATTTAGATGCTTTCAATTCTTTTGCACATTGGTATTCAATCACGGGTTTTAAAGTACGCTGTGTCAAAGTCATATCTGCATTTGAGCAGGCAGATATCAACACGCTACTGATGAGTAGAATTACATGTTTCAACTTCATATCCATCTATAAAAAACAAAGGCAGAGCGTACCCTGCCTGTTATCTAAAAACTTAAACCAGGGCACGGATCTGGTTGATCCATTGCTCTTTATCAGCATCGGTAATAAAAGAAGCTTCAAATGAGTTGATGGCCAACTGCTTCAATTCCTCGTTGCTTAAATCCAGTGCTTCAGCAATGGCAATAAAATTGTCATTCATATAACCACCAAAATAAGATGGATCATCTGAATTGACCGTGACATGCACACCTTGCTGTAAGAGGCGACGGATATTATGCTGCTGCATATCATCCACGACGCAGAGTTTCAGGTTTGACAATGGGCAAACCGTCAGTGGCATCTTTTCTGCGATCAGGCGCTGCATTAACGCCCGATCCTCTTCCGAACGTACACCATGATCAATACGATTCACTTTCAGCAAATCTAAAGCTTCCCAGACATAGGCTGCCGGGCCTTCCTCACCTGCATGTGCTACAACCAAGAAACCTGCTTCACGCGCTTTAGCAAAGACACGTTCAAACTTTGAAGGTGGATGCCCGACTTCACTTGAGTCCAAACCGACTGCAATAATCTGGTCTTTATAAGGTAAGGCCTGTTCCAATGT
Organism: Acinetobacter sp. RRD8; assembly: GCF_031844225.1. Lineage (GTDB taxonomy): Bacteria > Pseudomonadota > Gammaproteobacteria > Pseudomonadales > Moraxellaceae > Acinetobacter. Next base: position 142,143 of record NZ_JAUZUU010000004.1, on the reverse strand, counting down.
TGCAAATGCAGCATCTTCACTTAAATGACGCAAGAAGCACATAATCAGATGTGAACTGATACCAAGTTTAGTTTTGGCATCATCACAGGCTTTTTGCAAGCCGTTGATCACGGTTGCAAAAGCAACGCCACGATCGGTATGGGTCTGTGGATCAAAGAACATTTCAGTATGCACGACCCGGTCTTCAGCACATTTCTCAAAATACGCCCAGGCCAGATCATAAAAATCCTGTTCATGAATCAATACAGTAGCACCAGCATAATAAATATCCAGGAAGGACTGAAGATTATGAAAGTTATAGACCTGTTTAACTTCTTCAACAGATTTATACGGGATGGCAATTTTATTACGCTGAGCGATCGCAAACATTAGCTCAGGCTCAAAAGTGCCCTCAATATGAACATGAAGCTCGGCTTTTGGCAAAGCTCGAATCAACTCAAGACGGTTCATCGCTTCTCCTCATGAAACCTAAAATAATAAAAAAAGGGTGCAAACTGAGTTTACACCCTTTCCAAATCTAGAAAAATTAGCCGCCAAATAGTGCGAATTTAAGCGTCCATAGTATTGCAATAATCCAGACCATATACGGTACAGTTGATGCCTTACCGGTTAACAATTTGATCAGTGCATAGCTGATGAAGCCCATCGCAATACCATCCGCAATCGAATAGGTAAATGGCATAAATACAATGGTTAAAAATGCAGGAACTGCTTCTGTAATGTCTTCCCAGTCAATATGCACGATACCTTGAATCATTAAGACACCGACAAATAACAGCGCTGGCGCTGTTGCAAAGCTTGGTACAGACTGTGCCAATGGTGCAAGGAACAAACAGGCAACAAACAGGATACCGACTACAACAGCAGTTAGACCTGTACGGCCACCGGCTGCTACGCCCGCAGAAGATTCAATGTATGGCGTAGTCGAAGATGTACCCAGCGCTGCACCTGCAACAATTGCAGAAGAATCAGCAAATAATGCTTTCTTTAAGCGTGGCAGTTTGCCATCTTTCAACAAGCCTGCACGGTGTGAAACACCTACAAGCGTACCGGTTGAGTCGAATAAATCGACCAGGAAGAAGACAAAAATCACGCCAATTAAACTGGCAGTGAACAGACCTTCAAAGCTCATTTGCATAAATGTTGGTGCAATCGATGGCACTGCGCCAACCACACCTTTAAACTCACTCAGCCCCAGTGCTGCTGAAATACCGGTTAACACCAAAATACTGATGATGATCGCACCACGCACTTTAAAGTGATGCATTACAACGACTAGAAGGAAACCAAATAATGCAAGCAAAACCGATGGTTGCTTTAAATCACCCAAACCTACCAACGTAGCGGGATTATCGACAATCAGGCCGGCATTTTTCAAAGCAATCAGCGCCAGGAATAAGCCAATACCACCACCGATGGCCAGTTTCAGCGACATTGGAATCGCATTGACAATGGCTTCACGGATTTTGAACATGCTGATCGCAATAAACACAAGACCCGAGATAAACACAGCCCCAAGTGCTGTTTGCCAAGGCACACCCATTCCCAAACATACGGAATAGGTAAAGAAGGCATTCAAGCCCATGCCTGGTGCAAGTGCAATTGGATAATTTGCAATCAAGCCCATGACTAAACAGCCAATCGCGGCTGCAAGACAGGTTGCTACAAAGACAGCCCCATGATCCATCCCCGTTTCGGACAAAATCATTGGATTGACAATAATGATGTAACACATCGTTAAGAATGTAGTTACACCGGCAAGAACTTCTGTACGGAAACTGGTTTTGTTTTCACTCAGTTTAAACAGACGTTCAAGCATACTTTCTGAAGATGGATTAGGAGTCGTCATGACCTAGCCCCTATTGAGTAAACTTAATGCTTTAAGCAAGCCGTCAAATAAATGAAACTTTATAAAAAAATTCATCAATTTTAAGGATGTGTTAGCAACGAATATGCCAGCATAGCCATTTGACGGGTTAAAATGTTGGAACAGCTTACAGCCCCGGGGCTATGCTATAAAAACCCAAAAAAATCTAAACAAAAAAGCTGCATAACTTTTATGCAGCTTTATTTTCTTGATTTAAATCAAATGCTTCACAAGATGAATTCTGCTTCATCCTGATCGTTGGCAAATTATAACACATTGATTTCTTATTGCTTATTTGATTTTACACTTTATTAGAAATTAATATATCTTAAATGAATACTTTAAATTTTTATTATATTTATTATTGATTTAATTTTATCATTTTAGCCCAATCAACGAAAGAAGATTGTCTAGCCTGCTTAATGTCGATGCCGATTGGATTCCAGCAATTTGCTTGAATCACGTCCATCGTTCAAGACATGACGGATCTTTTCATATTTTCTGATTTCTGACTGTTTATGGACACAAAATCCTAATAAACTGATCATTAAGGCAAAAACAGGGATAGCATATATTTTCATTTTTATTATGCTGCTTTGTAACACTATGCAATTATGCTAACAAAAAACCTAACAAACTTGTGACATAGTTTACATTTAACCCGATAGAAGGCATTTATTTATCTTCTAAAGATTAATTTTATGTCGTTTTATTTATTAATACTTAATTAATTTATAATTCTTTTTTTCAAAAAATCGATCCTATTAAAAATTCTTTCAAATAAACAATAAATAATTGAATTTAATATATTTTTAAAAATATCTAAAAGAATTTTATTCAAAATTAAAATATATAGATAAATGAAATCTAACCTATTCAATAGAAGTTATTTCGATTTATTTTATCGGCCTTTTCCAAGAATACTCAACTTTAATTTTTAGGATAAAATGATCTAAATAAGGGAGATTTTTCGAGGGATTTCAAAGTGTTTAGCGACATTTTTTATTTTTAACTATCTTGAAGTTTTCATTATGCAGTTCATCCATACTTCACTCATCATAGAGGCAAATCGTTGAACACTAGTTAAGAACCTGACCATAATAAATACATCCCAGTATCCAACATATATATCCTCATGCTGGATACTGGGAATCATCTCATTTATGCACTCAGTTGTTCATCACGCTTAAACACCAGTTCTCCCTTGAGTGAACTGTCTGCATCAAAATAATAGCCATCGCTATTAAAAGCTTTCAGTTCTTCGACATGATCAATTTTATTTTCAATCATAAAACGTGCCATGAGGCCGCGTGCTTTTTTGGCATAGAAACTAATCACTTTATATTTGCCATTTTTCTGATCCAGAAATACCGGCTTGATAATGTCTGCCTGAATTTTGCGCTCGTTGACTGATTTGTAATATTCATCAGAAGCAATATTCACCAGAATTTCAGAATTTGCTGCGGTTAAATCCTGATTAATCAGATCAGTAATGTGATGAGCCCAGAACTCATATAGATTATGCCCACGGGAATTGGCCAATTTAGTTCCCATTTCCAGACGGTACGGCATCATCAGATCCAAGGGACGTAACAGTCCATATAATCCAGACAACATGCGTAAACGGTCTTGTGCATAGTGCAGATCTTCATGTTTCAAACTATAGGCATCCAGACCGGTATAGACATCGCCTTTAAATGCAAAAATCGCCTGACGGGCATTGGCTAAATTAAAATCCGGTTGCCAGTCATTAAAACGTGCGGTATTTAAAGTGGCAATTTTTTCACTAACACTCATTAAGCTGGAAATTTCTGTTGCAGAAAGTGTGCGACAAACGTTGATCAAGTCCTGTGAATGTTCTAATAATCTCGCTTGAGTAAATTGGTCAGTCGGTAATGGAGTATCGTAATCGAGAGTTTTGGCTGGAGAAATTAAAGCGAGCATGGCAACCTGGTCAAAAAATGATTAATCAAACTATATCAGTCTGCTTATTTTAATTCCAATTCATGTTTTTATTCACCATAATCGTTAAAATGCACGATTCTCCTGTTAATCATCGGTTTTTATATGCCCGAGCAAATTTTTCTTCAAGGGCCTGCGGGTCAGATTGAAGTTTTTGTGGATTATCCTCAGGGTGAAGTGAAAGGATTCGCGGTAGTTTGTCACCCCCATCCATTGCAAGGCGGTACACCACAACATAAGGTTCCGGTTTTACTGGCACAAATGTATCTGGAACGTGGCTGTATTGTGTATCGTCCAAGTTTCCGTGGTTCTGGTCAAAGTGAAGGTATACACGACGAGGGCTTCGGTGAAACGGATGATGTATTAGAAGTCATTCGGTTCGCTCGCAACCAGCATATTGCCCTGCCTTTTTATGCAGGCGGTTTTAGTTTTGGTGCGCATGTCATGGCAAAAAGCTATGCAGCCTTACCCGTAGAACTGCAACCAAAGCAAACCATTTTATGTGGTCTGCCGACTGCAACAGTTGCCGGTATTCGTCATTATGTGACGCCTGCCATTAAAGGCGACATTCTGTTCATTCATGGCGAAGCCGATGAAGTGACTTTGCTCTCAGATATGATTGAATGGGCAAAACCACAACGCCATTTAGTGACCGTATTACCTGGTGCCAACCATTTCTTTACCGGCTATTTAAAGCAATTGCGGATCGCAATGACCCGGTACTTAGCGCTTGGCTAAATAAAAAAACCCATCAGATGATGGGTTTTTTTATTAAAAGACAAAATCTTCTGCAAAAATTTCATACATCACAGCCCGATATTTAGGCTTATCGATGTAACGGATAATTTTTCCGACCAAGCGTTCTGCAATTTTACGGCTAGCCCAGTTTTCTTCTGCTACCGGGTAGCTTAAGACTTGAATCCCTAGTGTATTGAAAGCATAGGCCACAACACAATGCACTGCCTCATGTCCATAATGATGACCATGTGCAGTTTCACGAATCCAGATACCAACTTCAGGTATTTCATCATAAAGTCGATGCAAACCACATAGTCCAATAAATTCTTGTGTTTCAATATGACGGATCACAAATACATATTCTTTATGATCGGTCATATTTTCCAGCCAATTTTGCCAGACTGTTGCAAATCCCTGTTCAGATTGTGGTGGGTCCCACGCCATAAAACGTGTCAAACTCGGCGTAATTGAAGCATAAGCTTCTTCGGCATCGGCTGATTTAAAACAATTCAGGATCAAGCGTTGACTTTGCAGTGTAGGCAAAGCTGATTGATTCTGTTGAATTAGCTCTTCCATTCAAACTCGCTAAAGCTTTCCTGCTCTTTTAGAGAGGTTTCCACTGCTTGTGCAAGCTGATTAAGCAAACTTCTTTCAGTGATACGATCCAGCCAGTCCTGCTCTTCTTCAGGATATGAGGCAATTTCACAGACCAGATGCCCTTGTTCATCTCTGGTTTCGCAACTCACCGATAAAGGCAGCGCATGTTCTTCCACGCTGACAGCAACCTGAGCTCCACTTTGGCTTAAGGTCTGAAAACCGTATTTGCCTAATTTTTCAGCAAGTAAATGTGCTACATATTCCTGGGTTTCTTGACCATCCCGTGGTGTTTGGCTCTGGGTATTGGCCATGAATTTTAATTTTCGCATCGCTACTTCCAAATGGCTTTTTTCTTATATGGGTTTAGCATAAGCAATATAAACAAAACAGCCAAGCAAAAGCTTGGCTGTTTCACATAATTTTAAAAATTATTCTGACACTTGAATTGGCAATCCTGCGATTGAGGTCAATTCCGTGAAGGTCGGGAAACTGGTTGCGACCGTTTCAGTACCGACAATCTTGATCTGCTCCGAATTACGCAAACCGGCAATCGAAAAACTCATCGCGATACGGTGATCATGATGTGATTCAATTTCACCACCGCTAAAGATTGGCGACCAGTCACCGGACTTACCCTTACCTTCAATGATGATGCCATCTTCAGTTGGGGTACAGTCGATGCCCATGGTTTGAAGACCATCTGCCATGACCTGAATACGATCCGATTCCTTCACGCGAAGCTCGGCAGCGCCGGTCAGAATCGTCTGACCTTCAGCACATGCAGCTGCAATGAATAACGCCGGGAATTCATCAATTGCCAATGGCACCTGATCTTCCGGCATATGAATACCTTTTAAGGTACGTGTACCACGAATACGAATATCTGCAATCGGTTCACCGCCCGCAATACGCTCGTTTTCAACTGTAATGTCCGCACCCATTTGCTTGAGGATTTCAATCACACCAGTACGGGTCGGATTAATGCCTACCGCTTCAAGGGTCACATCCGAGTTTTCAGTAATGGCCGCACCGACCATAAAGAAAGCAGCAGAAGAAATATCTGAAGGCACCTGAATATTGGTTCCAACCAGCTTTCCGCCACCTTGCAGTGAAATTCGGTTGCCTTCTGTTTTCACTTCATAACCAAATGCACGCAGCATACGTTCAGTATGGTCGCGGGTTGGTTCAGGTTCAGTCACCGAAGTTTCACCTTCCGCCCACAGGCCTGCAAGTAAAATACCTGATTTCACCTGAGCAGAAGCCATTGGCAAATCGTACTGAATCCCTTTAAGGTTTAGATTACCGGTAATGGATACAGGTGGTGTACCGCGTTCACCTGTGGTCTGAATTTGCGCGCCCATTTCACGTAAAGGCTTGGCAATACGCTCCATTGGACGTTTAGACAATGACGCATCCCCTGTCATCACTGAATCAAATTTCTGTGCTGCTAGCATACCCGACAGCAAACGCATTGAAGTGCCTGAGTTGCCCATATAAATGGCAGACTGCGGCGCTTTTAAGCCTTGCATGCCAACACCATGAATGGTGACTTCACCATTTTTAGGGCCTTCAATGCTCACACCCATATCACGGAAAGCTTGCAGTGTCGCTAGAGCATCCTCACCTTCCAAAAAGCCGGTCACATGTGTGGTACCTTCTGCAATCGCACCAAACATGATCGAGCGATGTGACACAGATTTGTCACCTGGCACGGTAAATTTACCCTGAAATTTCTTGGCACCCGGCTGAATGGTAAATTGTTGTGTCACTTTATTTTTCTCCATGAAAGGTTTCTTGGCGAGCATATGGTTGAAATGCTGGCGAGCTGCCTGCGCATGACCCAATAAGCCCATCAATGCGTGGGAATCTTCATCTTCAATCAATTTGCGAATAATCGCGAGCTGCTGTTCAAAGCCATCAACAGCATTCAGAACTGCTTTTTTGTTGGCAAAAAAGATGTCATGCCACATTTGTGGATCGCTGGCGGCAATTCGCGAGAAATCCCGGAAGCCACCGGCAGCATAACGAAATATATCTAAATTGTCTTCACGCTTGGCCAGTTGCTCAACCAGGTTAAAGGCCATGAGATGCGGAAGATGACTGGTATGCGCTAGCACTTCATCGTGCTTGTCCACATCCATGCAAATCACTTCGGCTTTGGCCGCTTGCCACAGTTGAATCAGCTTCTCCACGGCCCAATCGCTACTGCTTGGCAGTGGCGTCAAAATTACCTTGTGATTGGCAAATAGATCGATTTTTCCTGCATGTACACCGGTATGCTCTGCACCTGCAATCGGATGACCCGGCACAAAACCTGCTGGAAGCTGGTCACCAAAGACCGCTTTAGCCGCATCGACCACATTACCTTTGGTACTTCCCACATCAGTAATAATGACATTTTCCGTCAAATACGGCTGAATCAGCTCAAGTACTTTTTGTGTGGCACGTACCGGCAAAGCCAGAACAATCAGATCTGCACCTTTGACTGCATCTACAGGATCGGCATAGCCTTCAGAAATCAGACCAAGTGCCTTGGCATCTTCCAAAGTCTTGGACGAACGTGTCGATGCCACAATGTCATTGGCCAAATGCTCGGCTTGAATGACACGCGCCAGACTTGAACCAATCAGTCCAAGCCCGATAAATGCAACTTTTTCAAACAATGGCTGCGACATGAATTAAGCTTTTGCCTCTAAACCCAATACTGTAGCAAGCGCGCTTAAGAATTTCGCGTTTTCTGCTTCAGTACCAATCGATACACGAATGTGGCTGGAAATACCGACCGGACGTACAATCACCCCTTGTTTCAGCAAACCATTGAAGGTTGCTGCGGGGTCTGCCTGTACATCAACCAGAATAAAGTTAGCACGAGAAGGCACATAGTCCAGACCCAAAGCCTTAAAACCTGCTTCAAGTTGCGCCATACCGGCTTTATTCACTTCACGAGAACGCGCGATAAAATCTTCATCTTTCAGTGCAGCCACCGCAGCCACCATCGCAAGATGGTTGACATTAAATGGTTGACGAATACGGTTCAGGTAATCTGTCACTTCAACTGAAGCCAGAGCAAAACCAACACGTAGTGCAGCCAAACCATAACACTTCGACAAAGTACGGCTAACGATCAGGTTTGGATATTGCGCAAGGAATTTCAAGCTGTTGAAGTTTTCCGGGAAATATTCCACATAGGCTTCATCCAGAACCACGATGACATTAGCAGGAACTTTTTGCATGAAAGCTTCAAATTCAGCTTCTTCGAACCAGGTTCCCGTCGGATTATTCGGGTTTGCAATGAAAACGAGTTTGGTGTTGTCCTGAATGGCAGCCGCCATTGCTTCCAAGTCATGCGAGAAGCCTTTAGCTGGTACTTCAATCGCTTGCGCATTAATGGCTTGAGTTACCAATGCATAAACCGCAAAAGCATGCTGGCTATACACCACCGAATCATTTTCTGAAACGATTGCACGGGCAAACATTTCCAGTAAGTCGTTTGAACCATTCCCCAAGGTAATCTGATCATGATTAAAACCAAACTGGGTTTTGATCTGATCTTTCAGGATAAAACCACCACCATCTGGATAACGGCCAATTTCAGCAATTTCCGCAGCGACCGCTTCTTTGACTTTATCTGAACAACCCAGCGGGTTTTCATTTGAAGCCAGTTTGACGATATCAGTAAGACCCAACTCGCGCTCAAGTTCACTGATCGGCTTACCCGGTTGATATGGCTTTAATTTTGAGATGCCTGAATTAGCTGGAACAAACGACATTTTAGACTTCCAATTTTAAATATAAAACAGTGGTCAGCACCCTCGCCCTGACCACGGATAGCTGACTTAAAGTACAGCTGCAGGATATGAACCGAGTACGCGAACTTCTTTGACCAAAGGACGAATTTCTTCAATGGCTGCTTTCACGTGTTCCTGCTCAATATGGCCTTCAAGATCAATGAAGAACACATAAGCCCATTTTTCAGGAAGTGCAGGCCGGGTTTCAATACTGGTCAGGCTGATATTGTGCTTGGCAAACGGCGCCAGAATTTCCAGCAAAGCTCCGGCACGATCATGCGCTGAGATTAGTAATGAAGTCTTGTCATTACCACTTTGCGGCACTTTTTCACGACCAATCACCAGGAAGCGTGTGGTATTTTCCGGATTGTCCTCGATATTGCTATGCATGATTTCGAGGTCATAGATACTCGCGGCAATTTCAGAAGCAATTGCAGCAGAATGCCATTCATTACGAATACGGCGTGCTGCTTCCGCATTGGAACTTAAAGCGACACGTTCCACACCTGGATAATGCGCATCCAGCCACTTACGGCATTGTGCCAAAGTCTGCTGATGCGCATAAATCTGTTTGATGCTGTCTTTACGGGTATTTTCAGAAATCAGGAACTGATGGTGAATCGGTAATTCAACTTCGCCAATCACATTCAGGTTCGATGTTTTAAAACAGTCCAAAGTATGGTTGACCACGCCTTCAGAGGAATTTTCTACCGGCACCAGACCATAATGGGCACTGCCTGCTTCCACGTCACGGAAAACTTCATCAATGGTCGGTAAAGGACGAACCACAGCATCATGACCAAAGTGCTTGAGTACCGCAGAATGGGTATAAGTCCCGACTGGTCCAAGGAAAGCAATGCTTTGCGGAGCTTCGAGTGCCAGACAGGCCGACATGATTTCACGGAACAGACGTGCCATGGTGGTATCAGACAATGGCCCTTCATTACGTTCCATGACATTACGCAAAACCTGAGCTTCACGTTCTGGACGGTAAAACAGCGGATTCTCTTCTGAGGCAAATTTTGCTTTTGCCACTGCTTCAGCCAAACGTGCCCGACGGTTAATCAATTGCTGAATTTGCTGATCAACAGAATCGATATCTTCACGAATTTTTGCCAAATCAAGAGAAGTCGTGGTGTTTTGATCGTCGTTGATCATTGTTCTGTCGCCCTTCATAAACCTTATCTGTTCAGTATAACAATAGTGAGCTTTCAAATGTTACGCAATATGGCATTGGTAGATTAAGTCTTAAAAACATACAGTTGATTTTAACCGTTTATCGCTTTTAGTCATATCTGGTAACATTTACTTCAGCTTTTCTACTTGATTTACATTATTAAATTGTAAACTTTGCCTGTCCATATTAACTGATTTTAAGGAAGATGAAATATCACTATTTCTTAATCTATATAGCGGTTTTAAACATAAGAAAATTAAAATAATTTCTTTTCAAACATCATTTTTGAACCATTCATATCTAAGATAGATTTCACAATAAAATGCACACTCTGCAATCCCATTTTTATCGACTTCTCTTTGATTTCACTTATTTTTTTACATTAAATCACTACTCAATTACAAAGCAGAGACGATTTTTTAACCAATCATAGATAGTCTAACTTAAAACAAGCGTTTGGGTGTCAGTCATGCCAAAAAGAATAGCTGTACTTTTGACGAATAATTTTGAAGATCAGGAATATCTTGAACCCGTTGCAGCCTTGCTGGAAGCAAAGCATAGCATCTGTAATATTGAGTTTAATGCAGGAAAAGTGGTCTATGGTCTGCATGGCTGTTCTGCAGTGACGATTGACCGGGACATCGAACAAATCAGTATTGATGATTTTGATGCCTTGCTGATTCCTGGCGGTGAATCTGCAGTTTCTTTATCTACCGATCTCCGGGTGCTTCAATTTATCCAGGCTTTTAACCAGGCCAAGAAAACCATCTTTAGTTTATGTGATGCATCATTATTACTGTGTGAAGCAGATGTGCTGAAAAATCGAATTATTACCAGTATTCGCGCGCATGCCAGTCGCGTACAACGTGCCGGTGGAACGTATTATGATGCAGAACTGGTGAATGACAATAATCAGTTGATTTCATCGCGCCTACCCAATGATTTACCCATTTTTATTCATGAATGTTTGGATGTTTTAAAATCATAAAGTCTTAAAAAATATTTCCCATCTTGGCCATGTTCTTCCCTATAAAAAAGAGTCCTTCGGGACTCTTTTTTTATGAGTGAGCTATTAACGTCCTAACAGACCACGTGCCACTATCTCTTTCATGATTTCATTAGTACCACCATAAATCCGCTGAATCCGCGCATCAACGAAGAAACGTGAAATTGGATATTCAGTCATATAGCCATAACCCCCAAATAATTGCAGGAGATTGTCCGCGATTTTCATCTGCATATCGGTAGAAAAACTTTTCAATGCCGCTGCAGTTTCTACATCCAGCTTCCCTTGCATATAAAGCTCAAGATTCTGGTTATAAAATGCTGCAGTTGCCAATTCATCAATTTTCGCTTGCGCCAACACAAAACGAGTATTCTGGAATTGACCGATCGCCTGACCAAAAGCCTGACGCTCTTTCACATATTGTGTGGTCACATCGATCGAGCCACGAATGGCGCCTAGAGCGGTGGCAGCGATGGCGGTACGCTCACGTGGCAATTCCTGCATCAGGTAAGCAAATCCCTGTCCCGGCTGACCCAGTAATTGGTCCTTTGGCACTTTAACATTGTCGAAGAACAGTTCAGACGTATCCTGAGCATGCAGACCAATCTTGTCCAGATTAGTGCCTTTTTTAAAGCCTTCCAGATGGGTATCGACCAGCAGCAATGAAACGCCTTTAGCTCGGGCTTGAGGATCGGTTTTGACCGCAAGCACTACCAAGTCAGCATGCTGACCATTGGAAATGAAGGTTTTTGAGCCATTTAACAGATAATATTCATCCTGCAAGATGGCACTAGTACGCATGGCTTGCAAATCTGAACCTGCACCTGGCTCGGTCATGCCAATCGCACCGACCACTTCACCGGTGGCCATTTTTGGTAACCAGTATTTTTTCTGTTCTTCAGTACCAATATGCAGGATATACGGTGCTGCAATATCGGAATGACAAGACAGACCTGTGGCAATGGCACTGTATCCGGCACGTGCAGATTCTTCGATCAGCATCAAGGAATAATCGGTCGGCACCCCATAGCCACCATATTCTTCTGGAACATCGACACACAAGAAGCCATTTTCACCGAGTGCATTCCAGACTGAACGCGGCATCAGACCTTCACGTTCCCACTGGTCGTAGTACGGTGCGACATGTTCGTTCATAAAGCGTTTAAAATTATCGCGGAATAATTCTAGATCGGCATCGTAGGCAAGCATTCTATTGTCCTTGTTGTTTATCATTTTAGTTTCCTTTTCACAGACTATCGACTTTCCTGCTCCCTGTCATGTGCCGGCATTCATCTTTTTACTAACTTCACAGTCAATAAAAAAGGGAAGCCGAAGCTTCCCTTTTAGACATGAAAGACAGACTCAAAATTAGTGAGCGTTATTGCCTTCTTGTGCCATTTTTTCGTCAATTTCTGCAGGATTTGCTAAAGCATAGTTCAGCTTGTCCATATCTAACTGGCCCACCCATTTCGCAACCACTAAAGTCGCCAAAGAGTTACCGACCAGATTGGTCAAGGCACGAGCTTCAGACATGAAACGATCGATACCGAGAATCAATGCCAGACCTGCAACAGGAATATTCCCTACAGCAGCCAAAGTTGCCGCCATCACAATAAAGCCTGAACCAGTCACGCCTGCCGCACCCTTAGATGAGATCAGAAGTACCAGAAGCAGGGTAATTTGATGAGACAAGTCAAGTTGCGTATTGGTTGCTTGCGCAATAAAGATTGCAGCCATCGTCAAGTAAATCGACGTACCATCCAGGTTAAATGAATAACCAGTTGGAATCACCAGACCTACCACCGACTTCTCTGCACCGGCAAGTTCCAGTTTCTTCAACATACGTGGCAGTACTGATTCTGAAGATGACGTCCCTAGTACAATCAGAAGTTCTTCGCGAATCAGGCGGATCATCTTCATGATGCTGAACCCTGCGAAACGCGCAATTGAGCCCAATACGATGAAAATAAACAGTACGCAGGTAACATAGAAACAAATGATCAACTGTGCCAGCTGAGCAAGAGAACCAATACCATATTTACCAATTGTAAACGCCATTGCACCAAATGCACCAATTGGAGCAAGTTTCATCACCATGTTCACGATGTTGAAAAACACATGTGAAATCTGGTCGATGAGTTTCAGGACTGGCTTGCCTTGATCACCTAGCTTATGCAGTGCAAAACCAAAGATGATCGCGAACAATAGAACTTGCAGGATTTCGCCTTCTGCAAATGCGCCCACAACCGTATTTGGAATGATGTTCATCAGGAAGTCGATAGTCGATTGTGACTCACCTGAAGCGACATATTTACTGATGCCACTGGTATCCAGTGAAGCAGGATCAACGTTCATGCCCACACCAGGCTTCACGATGTTAATCACGACCAGACCGATGACCAAAGCAATCGTGGATACGATCTCGAAGTAAAGTAAAGCCACACCACCAGTTTTACCGACTGATTTCATGCTTTCCATACCTGCAATACCGCTGACCACGGTACAGAAAATTACAGGTGCGATAATCATTTTAATCAGACGGATAAATGCATCACCAAGCGGTTTAAGCTGTTCGCCCAAGCCAGGGACATGCTGTTCTACGCCATTGATAATTTGCGTACCACTAGGCGAAAAATGCCCGACCAGAATACCTGCGATAATGGCCACAATCACTTGAAAATACAGTGACTTATAAATTGGTTGTTTCGCCATAATAAATCTACTTGAACGATATCAAAAATAAGAAAGACCATTTTGAGAAATATACTGACCTCTTCATCCCTTCTCAGGATGAACCGGATCAAGTCTCAAAAGGCTCAAGAGAATGTTCAAAAATGATAATCAGCCATGCATTGAATCTGACACTCAAGTATCAGACCAAAGTATTAAATGGGGGAAAGAGATTAAGAAAAATTAAACAGACTCTAAAAATTGCCTAAATTTTACCGAATCTTCAGACTAAATGTGCATAACTTATTATGCGCTTGTTTATGTTTTAACCAGAATGGATTAGACATTAGTCGATAATCAGATTTAACTGATTGTTTTACGTATACTGAAAGGTTTATGGATTTTCATCCTCTCCCTTGACATTAATATTTTCTGCAAGCTGTAAAAAGTTATGAATACCAAAAGAAATATTTATAAAGATTTCGAACATCCCTTTGCCCAATATGTACGCATTGTGGGTAAAGGGAAAAATGGCGCCCGCTCTCTCAGCTATGATGAAGCCTATCAAGCCTTCAGTATGATTTTGAAAAATGAAGTGCTGGATGTGCAGTTAGGTGCATTCTTGATGTTATTGCGGGTCAAGGAAGAATCTGTAGATGAGTTGGCCGGTTTTGTACAGGCGACACGTGACCAGCTGAGTTTCAAAAAACTGGATGTCGATCTGGACTGGTCGTCCTATGCGGGCAAGCGCAAACATTATCCATGGTTTATTCTGGCAGCGCTGACGCTGGCCAAGCATGGTTATAATATTGTGATGCATGGTGCCTCCGGTCATACCATGAACCGCGTTTACACCGAACAGGTGCTGACTTACTTAGGCTATCCAATCTGTCAAAATGATGCTGAGGTTGAACAGCAGCTTCATCAACAGCATTTTGCCTATATCCCGCTAGAAGTAATTTCTCCAATTCTTGCGGACTTGATTGCACTGCGTAATGTTATGGGCTTACGCTCCCCGATTCATACCCTTGCGCGTCTGATCAATCCATTTAATGCCAAAGCGACCCTACAAGCGATTTTCCATCCAGCGTATCGTGGTTCGCACCAGCAAGCGGCTTTCCGCTTAGGCTATAAAAATAGTGCCGTGATTAAAGGTGAAGGTGGCGAATTTGAGCGTAATCCGGATGCCAAAACGCTTATCTGTGGCATTAAAGATGGTGAACTGTATGAGCATGAACTGCCAAAGCTCACTGACAACCGCAGTCCAATTGAAGAAGAACTGGATCTGGCGCTATTTAAGGCTGTCTGGGATGGTCAGCAAAGCCATGAATATGGCGAGATTGCAGTGATAGAAACTATGGGCATTGCGCTATATACCATGGGCGTGTGTGACAGCTTCGAAGCTGCGATGCAAAAAGCCAAAATCTTATGGGCGAATCGCCACACGGTTTAATCTTGTGCAAAAGAAAAAAGCATTGTTCAGTGAATGAACAATGCTTTTTTTAATTGTATTGCTATTGGCTGGGAATTAAGCCTTAAACAAAACGAATCGGCTTGAATTCAGGTTCATTCTTGTGATGATCATCATCACACTCTTCACCCTCTTCTTTAGTACCGCGATCGATATAACCGCTGCGCTCATTTTCAGGCAGGTTTTTCATTTCCCACGCATACACTGCCTGCATACAGGTCTGACGCTGTTCTGGTGTCAAGGCTACACCGTTTGGCCACTTTCCAATTTCGACTGCTGTTCTTAGGCGTTCAACAATCTCAGGATTGAGTACGGCAAGCATTTGTTCAATATTCATGATTTAATCCTGCTTAAAATAATCAAAGTCCTGATTCCACCCCAATTTGGTTCGACAGGCATTATAAAAGTCATAACCCGGTGGATGCAGAAGATTCAGTTTAAAGGGATGCTTGCGAATATGGACGCTATCGCCCACATTCAAAGACACACTGTGTTGTCCATCCGCACTGACCATCGGCAGTACGCGATTTTCACGAATCAATAATTTAATTTCACTATGTCCACCGACCACAATCGGGCGTGAAGACAAGGTATGGGGATGCATCGGTACCAAGGCAATCGCATCCATACTTGGATGTACAATCGGGCCCCCACCAGAAAGCGCATAAGCCGTAGAACCAGTCGGCGTAGAGACTATCAGGCCATCGCTGTGCTGACGATAGACATATTGTCCATCAATATTCAGTTCAAAATCGATCATATGTACCGATTTCCCTGAATGTAGCACCACATCATTTAGAGCAATGGCATCGTAAATCACTTCACCTTTGGAGCGAATTTCGACTTCGAGTAAAAAGCGTCGCTCAGTCTGAAAGTCACCCTTTAATACCTGATCCAGCTTGAATATCACTTCAGTCGGCTTGATATCCGTTAAAAAACCCAGACGACCACGGTTAACCCCGATCACCGGGGTATTGTACTTGACCAAGGCGCGTGCTGCATGTAATAGCGAGCCGTCACCGCCCACGACAATCACCAGATCCACCACCTCACCCAATAAGGCACGACTGACGGTTTGGGTATTTTGATAGGGAACAAGTTCAGCTGTCGCTGCATCAAAAACTGGGTGTAGGCCTAAATTGAGAAGATGATCGTGAATAAGGCATAAGGTTTCAACCACCGACGATTTATCAGGACGTCCTATTAACCCGATATTTCGAAAGGTCTTATGGGAAATTTGCACCAGTGTCGTCGCTCCGCTACGAATCCTGCTTATCATAACATTAAGCTATACCTGGATGACAATTTATAACAGTGCTTCATAGGTAGGAAATTATTTGAAATATATTCGAATTAAGGAGAAATTGTGGGGTTTCATTTTAATTTTAAGCGCATTTCTTGATTAAATATTGCAAAATAATGAAAAGCTTCGCATGATTAGCACAATTTCACAGGATCTTATAAGTATTTATGAAATCTGAACGTGGCATGGGGTTTCTTGCCTTAATTTTTTCTATTATTGTCATTTCTATCTTTGTAGCATTTAGTATCTATTTGATTAGATTAGACAATATTGTACGCGACAAGTTTGAAGGTCAGCGCTGGGATATTCCGGCCAAGGTCTTCGCACGTCCGATGGAAGTGTACGTGAATGCCCCAGTCAGCCTGCAGGATTTCCAACAAGAATTAAAATTACTCGGTTATAAAAATTCGGATAGTTATACTAAATCAGGCAACTTTGTCACCACGGGTAATACCCTGTATGTGCATACACGCGGCTTTGATTTTGGTGACCGGGTTGAACCGGAACAAATATTGAAAGTCAGTTTCAGTGGTGAACAGATTGCAGAAGTCAGCGCAACCAAACCGTCTTCAAGCGGTATTGCACGTTTAGAACCTTTATTAATAGGCGGGATTTATCCGCAGCATAACGAAGACCGTGTGCTGATCAAGCTAAATAAAGTGCCTAAGCCCTTGATCGAAGCGCTGATCGCGACTGAAGACCGTAAGTTCTATGAGCATCATGGGGTTTCACCGCGTGGTATTGCGCGTGCCGTGGTCAGCAATATTACCGGTGGTAAACGTCAGGGCGGCTCAACCTTAACCCAGCAACTGGTTAAAAATTTCTATTTGACCCCTGAGCGCACTTTAAAACGTAAAGTGAATGAAGCCTTTATGGCGATGCTGATTGAATTGCATTATGACAAGAATGAAATTCTGGAAGCTTATCTGAATGAGGTAAATCTCGGCCAGAATGGTAACTACTCCATTAATGGTTATGGTCTGGCATCGCAGTTTTATTTTGGCCTGCCACTGCGTGAACTGAATATTTCCCAGCAAGCATTTCTGGTGGGTTTAGTCCAAGGTCCGAGTCTATATAACCCATGGCGCAATCCTGAAAGTGCGAAAAAACGTCGTGATATCGTCCTGAATAATATGTTGGTGATGGGCTACCTGACTCAGGAACAATATGAAAAAGAAACCGCACGTCCGTTAAATGTTATTTCAAAACCGACTTTAGGCCCTGCCCGCTTCCCGGATTTTCTGGATATCGTACGTCGTCAATTACGTACAGATTATCAGGAAACCGATCTGACCAATCAGGGTCTGCGAATTTTCACCACTTTAGATCCTTTAGCCCAAACCAGAATTCAGGACAGCTTTAAAGAGACGGTGGCGCGTTTAAGAAAATCCAATCCGGGTCGCCTGAAAGATTTACAAGGTGCGGTATTGGTATCGCATCCGGAAAATGGTGAGCTGGTAGCCGCAGTAGGTTCTACTCAAGATTTTACCGGCTTTAACCGTGCAGTCGATGCTAAGCGTCAGGTTGGTTCCCTGTTAAAGCCTGTGATCTACCTGAGTGCACTGGAATCAAACCGTTATCACTGGGCGAGCCCGATTGAAGACAGTGAAATCAGCATCAAAAGTGACGGCAAAACCTGGACACCGAAAAACTATAGTGGTCGTGGACATGGTGTCATTCCAATGTCGCAGGCATTATCGCAATCTTATAACCTGTCCACTGTGCGTTTAGCACAAGAATTTGGCCT
Organism: Acinetobacter sp. RRD8; assembly: GCF_031844225.1. Lineage (GTDB taxonomy): Bacteria > Pseudomonadota > Gammaproteobacteria > Pseudomonadales > Moraxellaceae > Acinetobacter. The sequence goes on along the minus strand of NZ_JAUZUU010000004.1, from coordinate 123,817 downwards.
GTCTACCTTTATTAATCATCTGAAAAAATTTGGTGTAACTTCAGATATCCCATCTTATCCGTCGATTTACTTAGGTGCGGTAGATATGTCCCCGATGGAAGTGATGAATATTTACGGCAACTTTGCTACAGGCGGCTTTAAATACCCAACCAAAGCGATTCGCTCTGTGGTGGATGCCAACGGCCGCTCTCTGGATCGTTATAGCCTGAGTGTGCAACCGACCATTGATCCGGCTTCTGCTTATGCTCTGAATTATGGCTTACAACAGGTCATGTCGAATGGTACAGGTCGTGCAGCCTATAACAGCTTACCACGTAGTCTGAATCTTGCCGGTAAATCCGGTACCACGAATGACAGCCGTGACTCATGGTTTGCCGGATACTCAGGTAATTATATGACCGTGGTTTGGCTCGGTCTGGATGACAACAAAGTCACTGGCTTGACCGGTTCTTCAGGTGCCCTGCCCGTGTGGACCAATGTCATGAAACAACTACGCCAAAAACCGGTGAATTTACCACAGCCGAATGAAATCGAATGGCATTGGCTGGATCGTTATACCGGTCATTTATCGGCACAAGGCTGTGAAGGCGCCATGTATATCCCGATTTCGCGTCATGCCCTGCCAAATCAGGCGACTGCCTGCGGCATCTCGCACTATGCGACGGAACCTTATGATATTGATTCAGAACCTGCGCCATCTGATGCTGAACAGGATGATATGAGTCGCTACATACAAGAAAGTGAAACAGAAATAGAACGCGATCTTGAGAGCGAAACCCGTATTATCGCCAGTGGAAGTTATAGCCATTAATTGAGTCTATGTTTATGTTAAGAAAAATCCTCCCTGGTTTGCTCATCCTCAGTCTGGTGGGCTGCCAAAGTATCTCTGAGCCAGAAAAGCCAGTTACCCCAGTCAAGCCTGCGACGGAAAAACCTAAGGCAAAAACGCCAGACAGCGTAGTGATTACGCCTTATGACCGTCCTGACATTAAACGTCAGAAAATTGTCATTCCTGAACAGAAGCCGAAAAGCCAAAAGTTTGATGATGGCCGTAATCTGCCGGCTTTCAAGAGTCTGATGCAGCAAACCCAGCAGGCCTATACCAAGCAGCAGTTTGCTCAAGCTGAAGCTTCTGCAACTCAGGCACAGCGACTGGCCCCTCAGGCACCGGAAACGTATTTATACCTGGGCATGATCGCCAACCGTAAAAATCAGCCAGCAAGCGCCGATGCTTTTGCCTTACGTGGCCTGAGTTATGCACAATCTAGTGCTATGAAAAAGCAGCTTTGGCAAGTACGCCTTAAATCTGCTCAGTTGCGGAAAAATGCCAAAGCGATTCAGCAAGCTCAACAGGCACTGAAAAAGCTTTAAGATAATTTTCTATAGAAACTGACTTACCAATAGAAAGTTTATTTTCTAAATAAAGTGTTTAAATATAGCGAATGCCGGCAATGCCATAAGCATGCTGGCTTTTTGCATAATCGAGTTCTTCAGCTTTCATTCCGCCCAAAGCAAGAACCGGAATCTGTACCTGCTCTGCCATTTGCTTGAATTGCTCCCAGCCTAGCGCAGGTGTGTCCGGATGCGTTGCGGTCGCCAGTACCGGACTCAGTAAAGCCGCTTCACAGCCGATCTGTTCTGCATGCATTAAAGCGGTCAGGTCATGACAAGCCGCTAGATAACGATAGCCAGATTTCAATTCACTTTGTTTCAAGTTCATCAATTGAGTCTGTTTTAGATGAATCGTGCGAATCGTCTGCTGCTGCAATTCATTCAGTTGTGACCAAAGCTGCTGATTAATGATTAACTTGGAGAGTTGATCTACCGGATATTGCTGTAATTGCATGATCCGTTCAGGCGTTGCTTCCACGCGCCAATACAACATTTGATCTGTATCCAGACTTGATAAAATATCCAGATCTTCAGCTATCTTGATGCGCTGCGGCCATTGCAGCTTTTGGATCATGGACTGATTGGCTTTCGGAAAATTCAGCCGACCAAGTTCTTCTCGGCTGTACCAGCGCCAAGGCTGTTTGATTTCAGCCAGTTGAGCAGGCTGTACTGAAGCATGGAAAATATGCAAATTGACGATGAGATCTTCATATTCATAGGAGATAAAATCAGAGGCATGCCAACGTTCAATATCAACGCCGACCTCTTCCATCACTTCGCGGCGACATGCCTCGACTGGTAATTCGCCCTGTTCAACTTTTCCGCCTGGAAATTCATATTTATTGCCCTGATGCTGCTTGGCCTCACGCCAGCCGACGAGAACCTGATTTTGATAAAATAAAAGCGCAATTGCGACATGAATCGTAGCTTTAGTCATGATGTACAGAACCGTTAAAGTTTTACAGATTGTAAGCAAATTAGAGTTTTTTATAAATTGCTCAATATTTCGTTGACAGACCTATTCGATAATGATTATCATTTAAATCAATCCAAAACACACCACGGAGTCGACGGAATGAACGCCCCATTTAGCCTATTTACCCGTAACAATGATACTCACCATGCCTTGCCAATGCTGCACTCCAACAATCTTTTTGCACTGGGTCGTGAAATCCGGATCATGCATGCCGGCGAAGAATACCGCTTGCGTCTGACCCGCAATAACCGTCTTATTCTGACCAAATAATTAAATCAGTTCTAATAATAACAAACGTGGGAAGCAGCAGTATGAATCAGCGCATACTGCTTTTTAATCTTCTGATCATGAGATTTGCTATTCAGGCTTAAAACTCAATGACACTTTAAGTCCACCCAAGTCCGACGGCGCATAATCAATTTTAGCTACATGCAGTGCCATAATTTTCTGGCAAATGGATAGGCCTAAACCTGAACCCTGAGTTCGCGTACCCAAAGCACGATAAAAACGTTCACCCAAACGTTCCAGCACATCATCAGTAATCCCCTCTCCTGAATTTTCAATCAGCAACTGTATCTGTTTCTGCTCAATAACTGTTCGGATCTCGACCTGTCCCTGTTGTGGCGTATAACGGATCGCATTGTCGACCAGATTGCGAATACAACTAAAAATCAGTTCTGGATTCGCTTCGATCACAGCATCCTCAAGTTTTAGATTCCAATGAATGTCTTTTTCTTCTGCAAAAGGCTGCAAGGCCTGCAAAGCCTCCTGAACCAGATTCTTAAGATTAATCGTTTGCGTTGCTAATTGCCCTGTTCGCTCCGGATCGAGTCGTGCCAGTAAAAGTAAATTTTCCAGTACCTGCGTGCCGCGGTTGACATCATTATGGATCAACTGTAATGCCTGAGGGAGCTGTGCATCATCTTGATATTTGCGTTTTAAAACCTGTAGACGCATTTGAATCGCAGACAGTGGCGAACGCAGCTCATGTGAAGCATCTGCAGTAAAACGCTGTTCAGCAGCCAGTGATTTCTCCAGCCGGCCGAGCATGGCATTCAGCTGACGAATGATCGGTTGCAGTTCAGTGATTTCAGGGTCAGGTGTTTTAATAGGACTCAGATCCTGAGCAGTCTTGGAACCAATGGCACGCGAAATCTTGTTTAATGGCTGTAACTGGCGTTTGACCGAGACCCTTAGAATCAGCCATTGCACTAGCCATAAAGTGAATAAGATCCCGGCAAAGCCCAAAGTAGTTTGCCAGAGTTCATCGAAACGTACTGAAAGTGGCTGTACGATTTTGACCTGAAGGTCGTCATCTTCCGCAGTCAGTATCCGGATAAAATGACCATTTTCATAAGCAAACTGAAAGCCGTTGTTCTGTGCTTTTGGAATGGTATTAATTAATTCATCATCAATCGAAGTAGTCAGTATCTGCTGATCTAGCAACAAGGCATACTGGATATCGAACTGTTCACTGAGTTCATCGACCTGGGCGTCTTTGGCCTGGGTCACATCGCCAAGCAGCAACTCAGAAATCTGCTCCATTAATTCATCATGCAGCTGACTGGCTTGATAACTGGAAATTCCCAATAACAGCAGCCAGGCCAATATTCCAGCCAATATCGAACTGAACAGCGCATGTTTGATCAGTTTAGTTTGCAAGGAAATAGCAGCTGACATAGGTTTATACCTCAGCCTTATGCATGCGATAGCCCAGACCGCGAATAGTCTTGATCATCTGGCTGCCGATTTTTTTACGCAGCTGATAGATAAATACTTCAATGGCATTACTTTCAATTTCATCACCCCAGGCGTACAGCGATTCTTCCAGCTGTTCACGGGTGACAATATGTTCAGGCTGCTGCATCAGCTTGTATAGAATTTGAAATTCCTTCGCAGTCAGATTCACAGCTTGACCTTCTTTAGTTAGGGTCTTGGCTTGAGTGTCCAGACTGAGATCCTGCCATTGCAGGATATGATTCGGTGTTTGCTGTTTCTGTCTGAGTTGGGCACGAACTCGGGCCGAAAGTTCTTCCAGACTAAAAGGTTTGACCAGATAATCATTCGCGCCTAAATCCAGACCTTCAACCCGGTCATCAATACTGTCTTTGGCCGTAATAAAAATCACCGGCGTATCTTGATGTTGGCTGCGCAAAATTTTCAGAATGTCATCTCCAGTGGCATTCGGCAGGCCACGATCCAGCAGAATACAGTCATATTTATGCTGCTCAATCGCTAGGATCGCATGATCACCACGCTCTACCCGATCAATCACATAACCGTCCATTTCCAGCCAAGTCTGGATACTGTCTGCCTGAGACTGATCATCTTCCGCCAAAAGAATACGCATATTCTGCTCCGTTTGCTTCCTTGTTCTATCTTGCCTTGAAAAAGTTCCAGGCTCAAAAAAACCACATGCTTTTTGGTAACTTGCATGTGGTTTTTTGTCGCTGTGTTCAAATTGATTTCAGCAAATCAGGCGATATTAGAAACGAACCTGATCAACCTCAATTTCAACACGTTTTGCCGGTTTATAATCAATGTCGATTTCACCTGTGATGATTACCGGTGTTTTGGCTGAAATCGGTTTGCCTTGCCAAAGTTCATCATCAATCTCAACAGTAATAGTTCCTGTGCTGTCTCGGAACTGGTATTTTTCATCACCGACCGCTTTCACGACATAACCTTTAAGCTGAACCTTACTGTCATCTTTCATGGCCAGTGCCTGTTTGACTGTGGTCGATTTAGCAAAAGCAGCCTGATTCACAGCCGTGTCACTACTTGCTATCGTAGCTGTCGCGATAGAACCCATCAATGCAGCTGCCAAAACCGTATTTATCATCATTTTCATCGCAGTTACCTCTTTAAAGTCTTGCCTTGTTTCGATGATGCTATTAAAACAGCCAAAGATGAATTGAATCTTAAGATTGCTTCATTTTCAAAATTAATTTAAGGGCACCACTCTCAGGACTTCTTCAAGCGTAGTGACACCTTCCAGAATCTTGCGCGCGCCGGCAATTCTGAGCGGCTCTACCCCTTCTTTTTTCGCCTGCTGACGCAGCTGGTTCAGATTAGCATCGGCACCAATCAGCTGTTTAGTGGTCAGACTCAGTGGCATAAACTCATAAATCCCAATACGGCCTTTATAGCCGGTATGCCGGCATTCTTCGCAGCCCACCGCCTTAAAGACAAATTCCGGTCGCGGCAAAGGATAATCGGCTGCCAGATGCTGCCATTCCTGTTCATTCAGGAAGCTTTCCTGCTTGCAATGTGGGCAGAGTTTACGCACCAGACGCTGAGCCAGAACACCCAAGATGGTTGCTGCTGTCAAAAATGGCTGTACGCCCAGATCATGCAGACGGGTCAGACTCGACGGCGCATCATTGGTATGTAAAGTCGATAGAACCAGGTGACCGGTCAATGCTGCCTGAATCGCCATATTGGCAGTGTCCTGATCACGGATCTCCCCGACCATGATAATGTCCGGATCTTGACGCATCAGGGCACGCACGCCGTCAGCAAAGCCTAGATCGATGCCGTTATTGACCTGCATCTGGTTAAAGCTGGGTTCCAGCATCTCGATCGGGTCTTCAATGGTACAGACGTTGACCTGTTCAGTCGCCAGCTGCTTCAAGGTTGAATAAAGCGTAGTAGTTTTACCGGAACCGGTTGGGCCGGTCACCAGAATAATACCATGACTGTGACTGGTGAGATTATTCCAGTCATTGAGCAAATGGCCTTCAAAACCGAGTTGCTGGAAGCTTCTCACCAGCACTTCCGGATCGAAAATACGCATCACCAGTTTTTCACCAAAGGCGGTCGGCAAGGTCGACAGACGCAGTTCAGTTTCCTGTCCTTTAGGTGTCCGGGTTTTCAGGCGGCCATCCTGTGGCTTACGTTTTTCCGCCACATTCATCCGGCCCAGAATCTTGATTCGGGAAATGACGGCGGTCAATGTATTGGCCGGCATGTTGTAAATCGTATGCAGCACCCCATCAATCCGGAAACGGATCTTGCCGGTGTCTTTACGTGGTTCCATATGAATATCACTGGCACCTTGTTCAAAAGCAAATTGCAGCACCCAGTCCACCAGTTTGACAATATGCTGGTCATTGGCATCCGGATTCTGGGAATCGCCCAGTTGCAGCAAGGCTTCGACGCCCTTATTTTCCCGGTCATAGGCAGACGATTTTTGTGAACCACTAACTGCACGACTGACCTGATAATATTCAGTAATATAACGTTGTAATTGTTCTGGATTCAGTAATACCCGTTGTATTTTTTTTGGTGCAATATTCTGTTCGAGATTCGACACCCATTCGGTTTTATAAGGCTGATCCGTAGCGATCAGAACTTTGTCTGCCTGTATTTCCACTGCCAAAATATGGTTGCGCAGTGCATATTCCTGCGACATGACATGGGTCAATGCCTGTACATCAGCTTTAAGCGGATCAATGATATAGAACATCAATCCGGTTTTTTCTGCCAGCCACTGACATAAACGGTTCAGAGTCAGTGTTGTTTGAGGATGGGACTGATCGACCAGATTAAAATTAGCAATCCACTGTAAAGGGTGCCATTTTAGGTGTTCACGTTGCCGATGAGTGGTTTGTACCAGCATCCGGTCACGTTCACTGATTTTACCGTCTTTAAAGAGTTGGTCTAGACACCATGCCGTATCAATTTCAAAGTCAAATTTCATTATTATCAGTCCCCAAACTTGCCTCCACTATAACAAGTTTTTGCAGTTTTTCGCATGCTCCCCACCTGTTGAATGTACGTTTCTATTTCAATCTCAAAAAGAAAGTAAATAATGGATTTGATTACTACCGCAACATTTTTGATCTATGCAAACTCTATCTCGTCGCATATATTTTTAAATAATCAACTCTTAGCTTGCTGAGGTCACAGATGGATTTGACTGCGGTTCCCCTGCATGCGCATTCTTTTCATGAACTGCTCACGATACTCACCTCGGCATTAGGCTGCGGCCTATTGATTGGTCTGGAGCGGGAACGGCATAAGCAACGCGAACAGCAACCGAGTTTTGCCGGCTTACGTTCCTTTGCGATCTGTGCTTTATTGGGCGCACTGTGTTTCCTGTTTGGAATCGTGATTGCTGTAATAGGTGCTTTGATCGTGGGTGGCATGGTCATTTTATCCATAAAAAATCAGCCAGATGACCCGGGCATTACCACAGAGCTTGCATTTGTGATGACCTATTTTATTGGCGCCATGTGTTTATGGAATATTCCTCTGGCAGCCGGTCTTTCTGTGCTCTTAACCGGTATTTTGATGGCCAAACATACCATGCACAATATTGCCGGAAAATGGATTAAAGAAGCCGAGTTCAGGGATGGACTGTTATTACTGGCCTTGATTTTGATTGGTCTACCGCTTACTCCTGACCGACCTTTCTGGGGTGAAGTGCTTAACCCTTATCTTATTCTCAAATTACTGACCTTAATTTTAGTGGTACAAGCTCTGGCGCATATTGCGAAACGCTTTTTCTCGACTAAAAATGCCCTGATGCTGTCCTCTATTGCTTCCGGTTTTGTTTCCAGTACAGCCACCATCGCTCAGTTAGGTTTACAGGTCCGTAAAGGTGAAATGGATGCACGATCGAATGCCGGCGCCGCACTGATGTCCTGTATCTCGACCATCGTACTGCTATTGATTGTGGTTGGAGGGGTATCATGGAGCTGGCTGAAAATCCTGCTTTTGCCCTCTTTAGTTGCCGTAATCCTTCTGGCAGCCTGTGCGTTTTTATTATTGCGCAAGGCAAAACCTGCGCCGAGCATGGAATCATCAGACAGCCAGATGTTTAGCTTAAAAGAAGCTGTGATTATTGCAGTCACATTAACATTGATTCAGGCTGGAGTTTACGGACTGGAGGTCTGGCTCGGGGATGCCGGCTTACTGGCCGGGACCTTACTCGCCTCTCTGTTCGAGATTCATGCCGCGATGGCGAGTGTCGTCGTTCAAGGTGATCCCTCCAATATGCGTCTGATTTATGCCCTGCTTTTAGGTCTGGGTGCTCATGCCCTGGCCAAATCAGCCAATGCCGCTTTGACCGGTGGCTGGAAGTTTGTACTTTATTTTGCACCGGTGCAGATTTTACATATGGCGGTGTTGATTGGGGTTTTGTGGTGGAACCTATAATCTAGGAAGGAATATGCTGGATAGCAACAATTAGCACTTGCTGAGCATGAATTTTGAAATGGATATCAACATTTGCAAACTTCATCCCATATACCCGTTCTTCATCTTCCTGATATGCAGGTCTTGGATCTAAAGATAAGACAGCTTCCAGTTCCTGAATAGTCTGCACAGAAATTTTTCCATTTCCTAGTAATTGTTGCTTTTGCTGCTCCGCTTCATCGCTCCAAATGACGGTTTTACGTGGTGGTTCATCCTGTGCATAACCGCTTTGTGCTTCAATGATGGCATCCGAATATTGAATATAAGGTTTGATATCCATAATTGGCGTGCCATCGAGCAAGTCACTCCCTGTCACATACACTCGAACATGTTTGCCCACTTTTCTCACTTCTTTGAGTTTGACCACAGATAAACCAATCGGTGATGGACGATACATGCTGCGCGTAGCAAACACGCCTATTTTCTTGTTACCACCCAAACGCGGCGGACGCACTTGTGGACGAAACTGGCTGTTGTGCTGGTTTTTATTGTCATGAAATTGCCAGACCAGCCACAAATGACTGAATTCTTCAATTCCCTCAAAGGCAAGCAGGTCATTATAGGGCCCGACCATTTCAATATAGCTTTCGACCTGAACCAGATTCGGCTGACGAGGAATACCAAATTTTTCTTTATAGGGAGAACGCATATAACCAATAATCGGCAGCGTCAGTTCAGTCATCATCACTTTTTTTGATAAGCTCAATTAAATATATTCAGTTTATCGAGAATGAATTTAGATTAGAATAGCAAGCTGTTCTAATTTGATAATTTATTGAGACCTTTAATGGCTGCTTTTAACGTCGAAAAGATTACTCACGTCCACCACTGGAATGATACTTTATTCTCTTTTAAAACGACTCGTGACACTGCTTTGCGTTTTAAAAACGGTCAGTTTGTAATGATCGGCCTTGAAGTCAATGGCAAGCCGTTAATGCGCGCATATTCAATTGCAAGCGCCAACTACGAAGAAGAGTTAGAGTTTTTCTCAATTAAAGTGCCGGATGGTCCACTGACTTCGATTTTACAGAAAGTCAAAGTCGGCGATGACATTTTGGTGTCTAAAAAGCCAACAGGTACACTGGTACTTGATGACTTAAACCCAGGTAAGAATTTGTATCTGCTTTCTTCTGGTACTGGTCTTGCACCGTTCCTGTCGACTATTCGCGATCCAGAAACTTACGAGCGTTTTGAAAAAATCATCGTGGTTCACGGTACCCGTTTCATTTCAGAACTGGCTTATCAAGATTTGATCCTGAATGAAGTGCCGAATCATGAATTCTTCTCTGAACTCGGCGCGAAAGAAAAATTGGTATATTACCCAACCGTAACCCGTGAAGAATATCCAAATCAAGGTCGTGTAACCACTGCGATTGAAACCGGCGAACTGTTTGAAAAAATCGGTCTGCCACGTTTCAACCCGGAAACTGACCGTGCCATGTTATGTGGTAGCCCGGCATTCCTAGATGACGTTGCTGCGCTTCTTGACCAACACGGTCTGAAAGAATCTCCAAAAATGGGCGTTCTAGGTGACTACGTGATTGAACGTGCATTCGTAGAAAAATAAGATTTGCTAAACTAAAAAACCGGACTTTTAAGTCCGGTTTTTTATTGGAACCATCACTAAATAATTAACGATCGCGACCTTCCTGGTTTGCAGAACCTGAACAGCCTGCGCCACCTGCAATGATGAAACCCGTTTGCGCTTTACATGAACCAATCATACGGCCATGAGAGTCAAATGTAGTTACTGACGATGCACAGCCCGTCAATACAACAGTCGCTACAAGTGCAATAAGTGCTGATAATTTCATGATATTCCCCTTTATTATTTACGGTTTTAAATTAATCTGATTTTGACTTGGTGGCGTTGGTAACAGGCCTGTATTCGCATCTGGCGTATTGTAATTCACACCTAAGGCATCGCCTGAACCACTACAATGTGCACTTGCGGTCGAAAGTAGGCCACGCGTCGCCATACATGAACCGATGATTTTTCCTGTTGCATCATAAGTCACGACTTTGGAACTACAAGCGGCTAGCCCCGATATTGCCAATATTGAAAAAATTTTAATTAAATTCACATTAACCCTCGCACGATGCAAAAAACTAAATTATTAAAATTTATGTATATTTTCTGAATTTCGCCAGAGATTCTAATTTAATTTGTTTATTTGTAAAGCTTTATTTTTCAAATATTATAAAAATGGAAATAAATAAAAAGCTGCCCTTTAGGACAGCTTTAAATATAAAAATTAGCTGGATTTATGTTTTAGTGATCTTTCTTCAAGAGACTGCTTAATCACTTGATAACCTGATGTTATGCCGAGTGTGGCGATAATCACAGCCACAATAATATCTGGCCAAAGACTGCCTGTACCAAATACGCCTACGGCTGCCAAAATGACCGCAAAGTTGCCAATTGCATCATTACGGCTACAGAGCCAGACCGACCGCATATTGGAATCACCTTCACGAAAAGCATAAAGAATTGCTGCTGTAAATACATTCGCCACTAAGGCTAGGACGCCAATCAGGCCCATTGTCAGTGCTTCAGGTGGAATGCCTTGCAGATAGGCGTAAATCACTTTGCCAATCACTACCAGACCAAACAATGCCATAGTCATCCCCTTTACCAAAGCGACTGTTGCCCGCCAATACAGACTCGCACCAAATACAGCCAAAGAAATCCCGTAATTGACGGCATCACCAAAGAAATCTAGCGCGTCTGCCCACAAGGCTGATGAATGTGCATATGCACCACCGATCAGCTCCACTACAAATAAAGTGAAGTTTACCAGCAAGGCAATCCATAGCGCTGCTCTAAATTTGCTGTTGGGCTTGATGGGTGCCGGTTCAGGACTACAACTACAGGCCATATCATTCCCCCGATGATTTTTTATCCAAAATACGATAAATTGATTAGAAACTATGGACTAACTCCAAGGTCAAGCATGAGGGCGATATGTCAGTTTATTTGATTTCAGAAATGGCCAAAAAAACTGGTCTAAGCACCGATACATTACGTTTTTATGAGAAAAAAGGCTTTATTCAGCCGAATTTTCGAGCAAGTAATCAGTATCGTTATTATGGTGAAGACACATTAAAAAGACTGCTTTTTATCAAGCGTTGTCGTGCCTTGGACATGTCATTAAAAGAGATTGAAACCCTGATTCAACTTGAACAAAATCCTGAGCAGGAGTGCTGTGCCGTCAACCAGCTGATTGATCAACATCTTTCGGATATTTCAAATAAAATTAAAGAATTACAGATATTTGAACGACAACTGATCACACTGAGAGAAAGTTGCAATACCCCGACCACCATTGATCATTGCCAGATTTTAAAAACGCTTGAAAACCCTGAAAATGATTGAATGTTGAAGACATTTTATGGAGGATTCTCTACTTAAAATAAAACCTTGTTTTACATCCAAATCGCATATTTCCGAGTGATTTACTAGGTTGAATCCAAATTCCAGATGATTAGAATAAAGCCGTACTTTTTATATGTCTTTCGATTTGATCATGAGCATTACCACTGTTACCGAACTTCTCTCACCTGCTGGCTCACTGAAAAATATGCGCTATGCCTTTGCTTATGGTGCAGATGCAGTCTATGCCGGTCAGCCGCGTTATAGCTTGCGGGTTCGGAATAATGAATTTGACCATGACAATCTCGCCATTGGCATTAAAGAAGCACATGAACTCGGCAAAAAGTTCTATGTGGTGGTCAATATCCAGCCGCATAACTCCAAGCTGAAAAATTTTATTCGTGATTTAGCGCCTGTAGTGGCGATGCAGCCGGATGCGCTGATCATGTCCGATCCAGGTCTGATCATGCTGGTGCGTGAACATTTTCCAAAGATGGATATTCACCTGTCGGTTCAGGCCAATGCCGTGAACTGGGCAACCGTGAAATTCTGGAAAAACATGGGGCTGACCCGTGTCATTCTGTCACGTGAACTGTCGATTGAAGAAATTGCAGAAATCAAACAGCAAGTGCCCGATATGGAGATTGAGGTCTTTGTTCATGGCGCATTATGTATGGCCTACTCTGGCCGCTGCATGTTGTCCGGTTATATGAATAAACGTGATGCCAATCAGGGTGCCTGCACCAATGCCTGCCGCTGGGAATATAAAGTTCTGGATGCCAAGGAAGATGAAACCGGTGATGTCATTCCAGTAAAAAATCTGGATTCAGGCTGCTGCTCTAAAGATGCTGATGAACAGCACATGCAAGAACAACATCAGTTTGATGAGCCTGTGCTATTGCAGCGGAATGATGAAGATATGTTTGCCGCAGAAGAAGATGAACACGGCACTTATTTCATGAATTCTAAAGATCTACGTGCAGTCCAGCATATAGAGCGCTTAACTAAAGTGGGTGTGCATTCACTGAAAATCGAAGGCCGTACCAAGTCTTATTTCTATTGCGCCCGTACTGCTCAAATTTACCGTAAAGCGATTGATGATGCGCTTGCGGGTAAACCTTTTGATCCGTCACTGATGACACAATTGGAAGGCTTAGCGAATCGTGGTTATACCGAAGGTTTTCTACGCCGCCATGTGCATAGTGAATATCAGAATTATGAACATGGTTCTTCCAGTTTTGATCATCAAATTTTCTGCGGTGAAGTACTGGAGCGCAATGGAGATTACATCAAGATCGATGTGAAAAACCGTTTTATCGTCGGTGACTCACTCGAACTGATGACGACTAAAGGCAATATCACTTTCAATTTAACCGAAATGAAAGACAAAAAAGGTAATCTGATCGAAGACGCCAAAGGTTCAGGTCATATCGTTGAGATTCCAGTTCCGGCAGATGTTGATATGCAATATGCCCTGCTGATTCGTAATCTGCCAAGCTCGACTATGGATATTTCGGCATCTTCACTGGCTTATCAAGCGAGTTAAATATGGCACTACTAATTACCGACAAATGCATCAATTGCGATATGTGTTTACCGGAATGCCCAAATGACGCGATTTATGAGGGTGCGAAAGTTTATGAAATTGATGTGAACCGTTGTACAGAATGCGTCGGTTTTTATGAGCATCAGACCTGTGTAGATGTCTGTCCGATTGAATGCATTGTTCCACATCCGGAGTATCGGGAAACACAAGAACAATTACTGGAAAAATTTAAGGGTTTGAACTTATTTAAATCTTAAAAATGAAGCGATGGAATAAACATTGCTTTATATAAAAACAACCTTGGGGAAAGTATAAAAATAAGGGTTGAAAACAAAAACTGTGCAGAGGAAAGGAACAGCTGAAAGTGCGTGGGGACACTTTTGGCTGTTCCAATAATAAATATAAAAAAAGGAACTCGGGTGTTAGCGTCCTGAGTTCCTATAAAGCGATAATAATGTATTTATAAGATATAGCACCTCGGTTTTGGGGAACCCAGGTGCTATTTTTTTATTGTCCTGAACGGATGATGTAATCAAAAGCAGACAGTGATGCCTTGGCACCTTCACCGGTGGCAATGATGATCTGCTTGTAAGGCACTGTGGTACAGTCACCTGCCGCAAACACACCTTTGACATTGGTTTCGTTGCGGTCGTTAATCACAATCTCGCCACGGTTAGTTAATTCAACAGCCGTTTCTTTCAGGAAGTCCGTATTTGGCAACAAACCGATCTGCACGAAGATCCCTGCAAGTTCTACTGTATGCTCTTCATCTGTGGCACGGTCTTTGTATTTCAGACCCGTCACCTGTGAACCGTCACCCAGCACTTCAGTCGACAAGGCATTCTTGATCACGGTGGTGTTCGGCAAGCTGTTCAGTTTGTCTTGCAGCACCTGATCCGCACGCAATTTGGTATCAAATTCCACCAAAGTTACATGCTCTACAATCCCTGCCAGGTCGATCGCAGCTTCCACCCCCGAGTTACCACCGCCAATCACGGCGACACGTTTACCCTTAAACAGTGGGCCATCACAGTGCGGACAGTAGGCCACACCACGAGTTTTGTATTCCTGCTCACCTGGAACGTTCATCTCTCTCCAGCGTGCGCCGGTCGACAGAATCACGGTTTTAGATTCCAGTTTGGCACCATTCTCTAACGTGACTTCCACCAGACCATTGGCCGTTTCATCTGCACCTTTGATGTTAGAGACACGTTGCAGGTTCATGATGTCGACACCATATTCACGCACGTGGGCTTCCATCTCGGCTGCAAATTTAGGACCTTGGGTCTTCTGTACAGACGTAAAGTTTTCAATGTCCATGGTATCCATGACCTGACCGCCCATACGTTCAGCCACGATCCCGGTTTTAATGCCTTTACGTGCTGCATAGATGGCAGAGGTATTCCCCGCAGGGCCGCCACCGATCACCAGGACATCAAAGGCATCTTTGGCATTCAGTTTTTTCGCATCTTTGGCAGCGGCATTGCTATCCAGTTTGGCAATGATTTCTTCCAGCGTCATACGACCCTGACCAATATGCTGGTTGTCCTGGAATACCATCGGCACCGCCATGATCTTGCGTTCTTCGACTTCGTCCTGGAAGAAAGCCCCATCAATCATGGTCGCTGTAGTGCCCGGGTTATAGATGGCAATCAGGTTGAGTGCCTGAACCACATCCGGACAGTTATGGCAACTTAAGGATACAAACACATCGAAATTAGATTGAACACCCAGGCTTTTAATATTCGCCAGTACTTCATCAGAGACTTTTGGTGCATAACCGGAAGTTTGCAGCAATGCCAGAATCAGCGAAGTGAATTCATGGCCCATTGGCAAGCCTGCAAAGAATACACGTGGTTCCTCACCAGCTTTTGCAATCCCGAAACTTGGCGCACGTGCATTGGTCCCGTCAAAGCGTGCAGTGACCAGGTCAGACAGTGCAGCCACTTCGGACACCAGTTCCTGGATTTTGGCTGATTTGTCAGAGCCATCCAAAGTCGCCACCAGTTCAATCGGGCCTTCTAGGCGTTCTAATAAGGTTTTAAGTTGGGCTGAAGTATTTTGATCTAACATTGCTAACGTCTCCAAAGGAGTAAATGTTTACTTGATAACAGGATATTAAATGAATTGAATAAATAGGTAAAACAGTTTGTTTTTATTTTATTGATCGATATTTTAGATTATTAATCCAATCATAGATTTTATGCTGCCTTATTTTAATTTTTGGGCGGTATTGAGCAAGTTGAATAGGTTATCTTAAAAATAGCGTTGAAATTCCATCAAAAAATGCTCCCTATTCAGGAGCATTTTGGAAAATTAATGAATGCGCTGTTCGATACGGAGTGATCGGCCCTTGATTGAATTGGCCAAGAAAAACAAGATTAGACTGAGTAATGCCGATAAAATAGCAACACCAATAATGACCAGATTCGTGATCTGACTTAACTGATCCGCCTGTTGCACCTGCGTATTTACACTCTTGGCGACCGGTGTCATCGCTTGACCATAGACCTGTTGCTGCATGGTCCAGATTTGTTCAGGCTTGAAACCATATTGTTCAAATTTAGGATCCTGTTTTTCTGCTTCAACCAAATTTAAAACATAAGGTTTTGCGGCAGATAAATCTTGAGGCTTATGCAGCAATGCCGTTTGCGCCAGTAAATAAGACTTTACTGGTGGTGCAATCTCTGAATCGGCCAGATAACGGGCGATTTCACTGTCATTGATATTGCTGTCGTAATACACCACTTGCTGATAAGCATCATCCCGATCATTACGTAGATCATGCTGCCAGTAAGTCAATCCTGACCAGATCACGATAAAAGCAATCAGCCAAGCGACAAATTTCAGCACAAAAGACTGAAAGCGTACATAAAAGAAACGCAACTTTTTCAGTAAGCCAATCACAAAAAATGCGCCGATAAAAGAGGCAAAAATTTTAATAATCAGCCAGCCAAACCAGCTCAGCAAACTAAAAAAATAATCCGGACTATCACCAATGCTGGCCAATGTGGCATCTACACTGACCGGTAAATGCAATTGCTGTACTTGGGTACTCAGGCCAAAAAAGCCATAGACCAGTTCCTGCTGGAAAAATAGGCTGATCAATGAGGCTATAAATATGGTAGAAGTAGTCAAACCCAATAGCATCAAATTGCGTTGACGTTTCTTGAGTGCAACTACCCCCTGCTTGATGTCCTGAGGCTTAACGGCGTATTCATCTAAGGGCGGCAATCTCTACTCCTTCTTTCAGATTTTGGCCCTACCTGATTTAGTTGGGCGTGGATCCACTGGTACTTGATTCAATCACCAAATGATTCAGATTATCTTGCAAAGCTTTCAAACGCACGGTTGCTTCTGTGCGTTTTTGTACACCTTCTTTCTGGATCTGAATCACATCATTTACAGTTTTAATGAGGGTATTTTGCACATGTTCAAGCGTTTCGATGTCAATCACCGAGCGCTGGTTGGCTTTAGCCGTATCAACCGAGTTCTGATGTAACAGGTCAGCATTACGGCGCAGCAGCTCATTGGTGGCATCATCAATGGTATTGGCCAGCTGTACACTGTTCTTCTGTTCGCTCAATGAAATTGCGAGACTGATCTGGTTTTTCCACGCCGGTAAAGTAATGTTTTTGATCGCATAGAACTTGTCGACCAGCATCAGGTTATTCGACTGGATAATCCGGATCATTGGCAAGGTCTGCATGGCAGATTGCTGCAATACCTGTAAATCACTGACACGTTTTTCCAGATTATTGGCCAGATGGTTCAGGTCATAAATTTTCTGGGTGGTGCTCTGATCTTGCGGCAAGGCGGTTAAAGTGGAAATTTCCTGCTGCAGCTCCTGTTCGCGTAAACGGCCTGCGGCGATATGTACCCCGAGCTGTTTATATTCATCCTGTACCCCGTCAAACATTTTATCCAGGGTATCAACACGTGCTTTCAAACCGGATTGCGAGGTTTCAATCTCTTTCACCAGTACATCTAGCTGCTCTTTAGTGGTATTGAAATGCGCATCAAAGTTATCTTTCGCACCTTTGAATTTGCTAATGATATTGCCAAAAAAACCCGAACTTTTCTTTTTATTGAGAATACTGCTGGTATTCAGCTGCTGAGCCACCTGTACCACCTGATTCAGCTTCTGTCCTGTCGCATCCAGATCTCTATTTTGCACCAGATTCAGTAATTCATCGGTATAGGTCGAAGTTTTGGTCGCAATATTTTTGCCATATTCAGCCACGCTGTTATGACTCATGTTCTGCAACTCTTTACGTGCAGCCAGCACCTCCTGAAAGTCAGCAGGCTGTAAGCCCAGTTCTTTCAGGTCCATTTGCTGGAATTTTTGTTCGACCAGTTCATTCGAGCTTTCAACAGGTAAATTTACTAAATCAGACTTGGTCATAGTTCACCTTATATTGTTATGTTTTCGAGGGTTTCTCGAGGGAGTTTTTTAACGTTTTAATCAGACTCTCACGGCTATTATCAAGTTTTTCCAGATCACTTGTCGAGTGTTTCGTCTGGCTTTGTTTGACATGATATTGCCAAGCTGGAATCAAAACCTGCTGTGCTTCCTTAAAACGATCCAGCAGGCTAAAGGAAAGCTGCTGCGAAAGCTGCATCTGGGTAATGGCGATGTCATTACTGCTTTGCAAGGTACGTAGGGTATTAATTTTCTTGGAGAGGCGTTCTGAAAAATTATCCAAGGGATGCTGGTTTTTGACGAATAGCGGATATTCAGACAGAAACTCATCTGCTGCGACAATGTGCTTGGCCATCTGTTCGCGCAACCCCAAAAGCTGCTGAAAACGTGACTGCGATTTCTGAATTTCAATCTGTAATTTACGACTTAAGTGATCGGCCTGGTCCAGTAAACGATCCAGTCGTTGATAATATTCCACCTGACTTGAGCCATAATCCAGATCGATGCCCAGCCATTTCTGTAGAGCATTAAATTTACGTTTTTTCAGATATTTTTTAGATTCTGCCAAGGCATGAATCAATTGCTCAATGGTCTGGCTTAACTGTTGGGTCAAGTGCGGATCTACACCATTCAGTAGAACGGACTGTGCCTGAATCAGAGCATCTGCATAATGATTCAGCCCATATTGATTATCCAGTACAGGCACAAGCTCATTACGCTTAATCGCCAGAATTTCCTCACGATCAAGCATCATGTCAGTCAAGGCAGGTAGAGCTTCAAAGCGCGACATGGTTGAGGCGATATCCTTTAAAAAAGTGAAACAAAGAAGTCTAGAACATCTTTGAATGTAGCAAAAAAACAGACCGCGTTGTGTATATTTATCCAGAAATTCGTTACATCACTTTAACTAAATCCATGTTTTATCTTTATTTTAATTATGATTTTGGCAATACGATTCAATTGCAGAGATAAATGACTACATTGCATTTTGAGAATTATTTAACTTTAAGCATTTAGAACTTTAAAATGTATTCAATCTGATCTAAATGCTTACAACATCAGGTTTTACTTAAAATCCATATACAAAAAAAGCCATATTGCTATGGCTTTCAAGGATGATCCAACGCTGGCTTAAAGATAATCCCCTTCGCTCTCCGGCTGAAACAGCACTTTTTCAATGGTCACTTTCATGGTATTACCATCCGGTTGTGGCCATTCAATGGTTTGACCTTCTGCTAAGCCCAAAATGGCTGCACCTATCGGTGCGATGACATTGACCTGCCCCTTTTCACCTTTAAATTCGTGTGGGTAAACCAGTGTCACCTCAACAGCTTCCGTAGAAGGTGCAATGGTCAACAACACACGGGAATGCATGGTCACGATATTGCTTGCGATCGCTTGCGGCTCGACCACTTCGGCACGTGCCAATTCATCCTCTAAGCGGATCATGGTTTCGCTCAGCTTGCTCTGATTCTCCAGCATCGTTTCCAGACGATGTAAATCTTGCTCAGATAAAATAATGTTGGGTTTAGTCATCCTTATTACCTTGTTTAATGCATAAATGAAAAATTAATCAATCAACCGCCAGCAGCATTTTTAAATACAGGATTTACCCATATTCAAATGATACCGATCCATATAACGTTTAAATAAAAAGAATGATGTCATTCACGGCGCTTATATCAGCACCACCTTACAGTAACATGGGATTCACTCAAGCGCTTCATCTACCATGATCTTCAGCTCAATAACCTATTATTTTTAAAGTGTCAGGTTCTGAAAATAATTCCTGTAAATAATTTCAAGCAAAGCATGCAACGAATGCATTCATTCTTTTAAAGCATTTAAAAATACAAATAGTTGATAAAAGACTTTAAGCCAGATTGAGAAAAACTCAATATGATTTTATTGATGACTCAATCTCTTACGGCATGGAAATTGATCTATATAAGCCCGATCAAGTCTAAACATCTTTTACATCGTTATTTTTACAGCTATAAAAAAAGCTCCCGGTTGGGAGCTCCTTTCCGTTTATAAGCGATTATGCATAAACTGGGAATTTAGCACATACCGCTGCAACTTTCTCTTTCACCGCGTTGATAACAGCTTCATCGCCTTTAGCATCTAGGATGTCAGCGATCCAGCCTGCAAGTTCACGCACTTCAGCTTCGCCAAAACCGCGAGTTGTTACTGCAGGTGTACCGATACGGATACCTGAAGTGACGAACGGAGAGCGTGGATCGTTTGGTACAGAGTTTTTGTTCACAGTAATGTGAGCAGCACCTAACCAAGCGTCAGCTTCTTTACCTGTGATGTCTTGTTTGATTAAAGACAACAAGAACAAGTGGTTTTCAGTACCACCAGAAACTACGTCATAACCACGAGCGATTAATACTTCAGCCATTGCTTTCGCATTCACAACTACTTGTTGCTGATAAGCTTTGTATTCAGGTGCCATTGCTTCTTTGAAGCAGATTGCTTTCGCAGCAATCGCGTGAACCAAAGGACCACCCTGGTTGCCTGGGAATACAGCCGATTGAAGTTTCTTCTCGATTTCTTCGTTTGCTTTCGCAAGGATCAGACCTGAACGTGGACCACGAAGTGTTTTGTGAGTCGTAGTCGTAGTAACGTCAGCGATTTGCACCGGGCTTGGGTAAACGCCAGCGGCAACCAGACCTGCAACGTGAGCCATATCAACAAATAGGTAAGCGCCAACTTTGTCCGCGATGTCACGGAAACGCTGCCAGTCAACGATTTGGCTGTAGGCAGAGAAACCAGCAACGATCATGCGTGGCTTGTGCTCAAGCGCCAAACGCTCAACTTCTTCGTAATCGATCTCGCCAGTTTCAGGGTTTAAACCGTACTGAATCGCATTATATGTTTTACCAGAGAAACTTACTTTTGCACCGTGCGTCAAGTGACCACCGTGAGCAAGGCTCATACCCAGAACTGTATCGCCCGGGTTAAGAAGCGCTAAGTAAACTGCTGAGTTTGCTTGTGAACCAGCATGTGGCTGAACGTTAGCATAATCAGCACCAAAGAGTTCTTTAGCACGGTCAATCGCCAATTGTTCGATAACGTCTACATACTCGCAACCGCCATAGTAGCGTTTACCTGGGTAGCCTTCCGCATATTTGTTAGTAAGTTTTGAACCTTGAGCTTCCATAACTGCTGGTGAGCAGTAGTTTTCAGAAGCGATTAGCTCAATATGAGCTTCTTGGCGAGCATCTTCATTCGAGATTGCTTGAGCTAATTCTGGATCAAATTCAGCGATAGAGATATTGGCAAACATTAGCGAGGTCCTATTGATTTAGGGCTTTTAAGCCGTGCTAAGATTGGCGCGTATTGTAGCATGAAGTTTTAAATTTTCGATCATGAACTTTATTCAGTTTGCAATAAAAATGGCTCATGTCTAAAAAAACATGAGCCATTCAGATAAAAATAAGTTATTGAATTGGCATTAGAGATTTTACATCTGAAATAATATTAGGAATATTCAGTGCATAGACACTGCCATGATCCCATTTAGTTACATTTGACTCATCCGTAATATAACGTACTGAAGTTTGTTTCTGATTGGCGAGTGCAACTAAAACATCTGTTGCTGCTTTGGGAACGGTACTATCTGCTGAACCCTGATAAATAATCACTGGCGTAGAAACTTTAACAAGTAAAGGCTGAGAATCTTTTTCTAAGAAGCTCTTTACGACTGGAATACTCATAAAGTTAGTTTGAGTACGAGGATAATTATTTACTGAGTTATTATTTGATTGTGCATAAGCATACATTGCAGTACCAAATTTCTGGCCTAATACATCATAACAGTCAGTTTCTGCATTTTTTGCGATTTCATCGGTTGGCGTTTTAAAAATCTGACTATATTTCAAATTTGGGTTCGGGTTACGCAAACCGGCAACAATCAGTGCAGTAAAGGTATCTAAAGATGCTAAAGTTCCAATTTTTTTATCCAGATTTGTTTCTTGTCCCGCCTGTTGTTCACCTCCTGTCAAAATCAGATTGAAATTTGAAGCCGGTGCTAAAGCTACCGTACCTTTATAGGTCATCTTAGAAGCACGTGCTGCATATTGCGCAGCGCCTAAAGCTGCTTGGCCACCTTGAGAATGCCCTACTGCAACCCATTGATTAGACGCTTGTGAACCTAAATAGTTTCGTGCAGCCACGACTGCATCAGTAATAGAATAAGCTTCGCTTTTCAGATTCAAGAAAGGATGAAGTTCTTTTCCACTCGGCTCTCCTAAACCTTCATAGTCAGGTGCCACTACAATATAGCCAGCTTGGAGAAACCCGCCAATCATGGCTTTAATATAATCATTCAGCGCTTTTCGACTCGGCGCACACTGATCAGCTACCCCGGTAGTTCCATGTGCCCATGCCACAATTGGCCAGCCTGTAGCTGGAGGTGTTCCCTCGGGTGTGAAAACTAATGCAGTAGCTTGGGTTTCCTTACCATTAATTCCTAACATCTTATAAGTCATGATCACACTTTCGTCAGCGATCCCGGAGAAATCCGTTTGAGTATAGGCTACAGGTGTTGCCACGACTGGATTATCGATATTATTTACTGGGATGGCAGGTTTGGACTCGTAAAAACGATCATTATCACTATCATCGTTACAAGCAGTTAAGGCTACACTTAATGTGAGAAGAGTACAGGTCAATACTTGACGTTTCATCGATCTTATCCTTATCTTATTTATTATCATCTCTAATGAGTTTTTCTGGTTTTATCTTTAACAAACGATAAAACCATATCTAATTTCCCAATTTATCTAAACAATATCAAGAAAAGAATGCGTTATTTTTTCTATTAAATTCGCGTCAGTTTATATTTATTATGAAATCAGCAAACTTAAAAATAGAGAATTTCCCCTTTTCAGAACTATACAAATAGTCGTCATACGTTAAAAAGCCTGCAATTAATACAGAAATAAAGCAATTCAATTGTCAGTTGCAAAATAATAATGTTAGATTTTACTCTCCTCTCTTTTCAGGCACATTTCCGACATGCAGGCCATTATTCTTGATACCGAAACGCATACTTTAAATGGTCAACCCATCGAAATTGCTTATGCGCCTGTCGAAATTGTAGAGCATAAAATCAGTCTGGATAAAAGCCGCCTGTTTGATCAGCTTTATTCATGTGACGAAGCCATTTCTTTTGCTGCCATGGCCGTGCATCATATTCTGGAATCGGATCTGGAAGGTCAGCCGCATTACACTACCTTTCGCCTACCTGATGAAACCGTCTACATGATCGGCCATAATATTGATTATGACGTCCGTGCCATCGAAAAATGTGGCGTAGATACTTCAAAAATCAAGGCAATTTGCACCTTGGCTTTAGCTCGTCGGGTCTGGCCAGATGCGGAAGCACACAATATTTCTGCACTGATCTATATGATCACCAAAGGCAGCGAAAGAGCGCGTGAAATGATCCGTAAAGCGCATCGTGCCGATATGGATATTATTTTAACTGCCAATATTTTAATGCATATTGTCCATCATTTAAAAATCAACAGTATGCAGGAATTATTTGATGCTTCTGAAGATGCCCGAATTCCACGTACGATTAATTTTGGTAAACATCGCGGCACCGCTATTGCAGAACTACCTGCTGACTATGTTCAATGGTTGTTGCGTCAGGATGAACTGGATCCTTATTTGCGCAAGGCACTTGAAAATACGGCGATCACGACATTATAGATTTTATCAAAATAAACCTCTGTATTTTAATAAATACTTCATATTAATGTAATTTTCACAGACTATGCTCTAGCTGAATTTAAGCAACCATCTATTCAGTCATGATGCATTTTTATAAAACTCAACGTGGGATCGAGGTGCTACAGGATCGCTCCATCCCGCTAACCGCACGCCAACGCCGCTTACTGGTTCTGATCGGCAGCCAGGATTTCAACTTATTAAATGATGGCTTAAAGCAGCAGCTTGCTCCCGCCGAACTCTTAGAGCAACTTTATGTCATGGATCTAATCGTTCCAGCTGAAACTGGCGATATCGCAATCAGCCAAAAAACGGCAGACGCAAGAGCAGATACAAAAGTTGACTTGGCACACTCCGAGATTCACCATTCGTTGAATTCCTCGATAGCAGCGACCTCTACGACGAAAGATTTAAACTCCGAAATGGAGCCCATAAAAATACTGCAGAACATCCCATCTATTGAAAAGGATGTAAGCCATGAACAAAAGCTGCCTGAACTTAAACTTATGTCTTTTGAAGACCTCAAATATATGATGATGGAAAGCTTACAAAAATATTGTGGCTTGATGGCCAAGCAGCAAATTCACCATATTTTACAGGCATCTGATGTACGCAGTTTAAAACTTTGTCGAATGCAATGGATCACGTCCCTTCAGGAAAGTCGCATTGCTCCTCAAGAATTGAATCACATTCTGAAGCAGATTAATTTTGCTTTAGATCAATTGCAGTAAAATGAAGCGCCTGAATAAGAACATCTTAGTCTTTTAAACTCTTAAATAAGTGAGTTTAACAATGAGGCAGCTTTAATTATTCAAGATAACTAATTGGTTATTTGATATATTTATATTTAAGCAAAGTTTAAAGCTCGAAATATCCGACTTAAGCGTGATAGAAAAAGAATTATAATCCCGCCATATAGTGAGCATAGACATCCGATTGGATCATGTATATGTCACATTATTTAGAATTCGATGCGTTCGATAATCCCATGCAACTGAGTAAAGTTGGCAACTGGGTGATTACCTTTTTAAGTCCGGTTGAAGAACTGCAATTTGTGCAACTGGCGATTACCTATGTACTTCCCCGCCAGATCAGTAACAGCTTGCAACCGCGCCGTGTATTGATTCAAAAAAGTCCCATTGAGTATCATTGGCTGATTCAGGCCATTGAATGTTTTGACAGCACGACTCGTCAGGAAATTTCTTTAAGCCCTGAGCATACAACCGCACAGCAAACTTTAGCGCAGATTTTGCAAGAATTTGAAAAATATGGTGTGAATGTACAGCTTAAACAGATTTAACCACCTGCCCATTCTATTGATTTTTTATCAAAATTGGATATTTCTTCGGCCAATCAAGGCCCACTACCACGTTGTCTTCTCTTAGAGATTGAATCAACTTATGATTATAGCTGCACACATTAGCATCCAAGCTAGCAAACACCAAAGTATAAAAAACTCACCTAAATGGTGAGTTTTTTATCTGCTGAATCGGTGATTTCGGATAAATAAGTTCAATTTTTTTCTACCTATCTGAAGTTCACTGATTAAATTATTCGATAACGCGATAAATATTTGAAGATTGTTGGCTTTCAAACAACAACTCAATACTCGGCAGAATCGTTTCACCATCCACCACGATGTGTTCAATTTTTTTGACCAACTCAGCTGCATGATGAATGTTGTGCTCTGCAAAGGAACGCAGCATCGCTTTCGCTTCAGTCACTTGGCTAAATTGATCTTTCACCTTGATATCAATCATCTTTGACATTTTTCCTTCCTCTCTCATTATCCAATTTTCAGTTTTTTATACCATAATTAGCCAAGCGATTAATCTTCAAGATGTTAGCGAATTTGGCAATGTAAACTTTTTTATCTGAATGGATTATAAGAAAAAGAATATTAAACTTAATGAATTGTGCAGACATTAAAAAAGCTCGCATTTCTGCGAGCTCTGTGTTGGATGGCTAGTGCTAGATTTATTGTCTGGTGATAAACATCAAACTCAACTAACTGTCATTGATCCGTCCAACTTATCGGTAGCGTCTTATTGATTTTACGACCTACCATGAGTTGAATATAACAGTATTTTTTTAGCCGACAATACTCTTTTACACTTCTAAAAGAAGACTTATACAAGATTTCAATTGTCATTTTTTTAAAGCAGATTAGAATATTTCTGGCTTGTTATCCGAAGACTTCTGCATTCATATCGTCTTTATTTAATTCATTGATTTCTAGAAAAATACCCTATTAAACATACGATTTCCTGTTGCATAGCGGGTTCAACATTTTCCTTCATAACCTCTAATGAGCACTTCAAAATTTAAACTGGAATATGATTTTTTATAAAAAAATACTTCCGGAAAAGGACGCAATATTCAAAGAAACTACTGTCATAGAATCGATACGACTAATTTTAAAATGATTATTTTTCAAAAAATGGCAACAATTTAATCTCCCATCAAGATCAATTAACCATATTTTTGTCTGAGTACTTCATCATTTGGATGGACAGATCGAAATTATTGAATAGATTTTCTGAACGTTAAATACCATATTTTTATTTGTAGCATAATCAAATATTCAGAACCTTACTCAGCTTTTCAAAGCTACCTATTTACAGCCAAGCGATCTATAAACTCTAAATTTGATCGAAATAAAAACTCCCACTTAATGGAAATTTAATTTTATAGCAACCTTAAACATTGAATATAAATGCAATATAATGCTCATAAATACATCGATATATATATAACTTTTTATGTCAGCTAATAATTTTAGGAAACACCTTGATCTCAATTTAAGGCAGTTAATACTTTTATTAGCTATTTTCAGTGTGTCTAGCCTTTTTATTATTTCTCTCATTATTAGCTATCAGATCGTAAAAAATCAGTTAATCGACAATTCTCTTGCCTTAAATGCTGACCATGCCCATAAAATTGCATTAAGTACAGACAACCATTTTAGAAATATGCTTCTTGAACTGGACTATAGTGCCAAAATATTAGGTCAAGACTTTAACAACAATGAACTTAGAGAAGCCGAGGTCAATAAATTAAAATATCAGTCTGAACACTATAACAGTGTCGTGATCAGTGATACCCAAGGCAGACTAATAAACTTTTCGCCTAATATTTTACATATTGATAAAAGCAAAATACAACATACTCAAGGGATTACTGACTCTCTTGATAAAAAATCGACTTATATATCTTCACCTTATTTTTCTGTGCAAAAAAATATGATTGTGTTTATTTCTCAACCTATTTTTGACAAGTCAAATCACTATCAGGGCTTCATCGGTTCAGCGATTTATTTAAAAGAAAAAAATGTGATCAATCAACTCCTAACCACTTATAAAAATTATAAGAATAGTTATATGTATGTGATTAACAATGAAAATAAAATTATTTTTCATCCGGATCGTGAAAGAATTGGGCAATGGGCCAGCAATAATACTGGTCTGGAATATATGCATGCGCATAAAAATGGTCAAATTCGTTTAATCAACAGCCAGGGCGTTGATAATCTGGCAGGTTTTTCTCATATTCCGACTTCAAACTGGATCGTGGTTTCCCAGCAACCTACCCATGACTTACTTAAACAGGCAAATTCTATCCTCTATAAATTAGCCGCAGGATTCTTTTTATTTTATCTGCTTGTTTTTTATATTGTATGGCTACTGTCTGATTCTATCTCGGCCCCATTGAACCAACTGGCAGATATGGCGAGTTTACTGAATCAGGCAGAAATCGGTTCAAAAATTAAGGATATCCAGCCCTGGTACTATGAGGTCACAAAATTCAAGTTAGCTCTACTGCTCAGTGTTCGCAAATTTTCACAACAAATGAGCAAAATGGATCATCATATTAATACAGATCCTTTAACCGGCTTGATGAATCGTCGTGGGTTGAATTATGTCATGACTCACAACATGAAAATGAACATCCCTTTTTCAGTGCTTCTGATGGATGTGGATCATTTTAAAAACATTAATGACAATTATGGTCATGATCAAGGTGATGTTGTCTTAAAGCATATTGCCAAGACGATGCAGCAAAAATTTCGTAAAGATGATATTTGCTGCCGCTACGGTGGTGAAGAATTTATCATTATTATACCGAACAGCAATCTCACTGAAGTGTATGAAAGTGCGGAAAGGTTCAGAAAAGAGATTGCAGGTAAAGAGATTCAGAATATAGGTCACATTAGCATTTCGATTGGGATTGCTTCTTGGCCAGACAGTTCTAAAAATATTCTAGACGTTTTGAAAATTGCCGATAACAATCTTTATCGGGCGAAAGATGATGGCCGCAACTGTGTGCGATACTAATTTGATTTATTTTTCAGTTTTATAGTTTAAATAAATGGTGCGCTCAGCGCGCACAATAAACACCACCCAAGACACTGATTTTTAATAAATATCATCAACCCTTGTTCTACATTTACCGTAAAAATTACCGCAAAAAAGATCTGTACACTACCCGAAAATTTCTTAGATATAGTGATGATCTATACGTATATCAGCAAACAATATATCAGATTTCCTGAATAACTAATTCAGTATAAAAATTATCACAATTAAATAATTTGTTATAACCTATACAAAATTTGTAGAGTTTATAACATGACTATAAGCATCCTCATTTCTAGCCTTTCCACACAAAACTCTTCTGCTCGAATGAGAATTTGGCGTTCCATCAAAAGCTGTGGCGCAGCAACTCTGCGTGATGGTGTCTATGTGCTACCTAATGAACAAAAGCAACGCTTTGACCCCATTATTGACGAACATCAAAGTGCCGATGGCATTGCCTATCTATTCGATTCCGTTAGCAACAATAATTTAGACTTAATTCAACTCTTTAATAGAAAAAATGAATACTCTGAATTTTTGCTACAACTGAATGAAATAGAGAGTTCACTGAATGTTGAGCAAAAAAATGAACATTTAAAAAGCATTAGAAAATTAAGAAAGCAACTTTCGTCTCTCATCGATATTGATTTCTTTCCTAATGAATTACAAAACACAGCCTTAAACGCGATATCAAAACTCGAACTTAAAATTCATCACTTAGGGGAATCAAATGAGCCCTCTTCTATAAATAGTGATCTACCTTCTCTTAATCTTCATGACTTCCAATCTAAAACCTGGGCTACACGAAAACGACCTTGGGTAGATCGTTTAGCTTGTACGTGGCTCATTCAAAAATTTATTGATAAAGACCCTATTTTTATGTGGCTAGAAGATATTAAAGATTGTCCAGCAGATGCTTATGGTTTTGATTTTGACGGTGCAACGTTTACCCATGTTGGTGAGCTTGTTTCATTCGAAGTACTTTTACACAGCTTTAATTTAGCCGATAAATCACTTCTGAAAATCGCTGAAATTGTGCATTACCTAGATATTGGCGGAAATGAGCCACCTGAGGCTCTTGGGTTAGAAAAAATATTACAAGGACTGAGAAGCAGTATTCAAGCTGATCAACAGTTGGTGGAATTATCCAATCACATTTTTGATGGTCTATATACCAATTTTAAAAGTGAGAATTCATGAGTCAATTACAAGAAAACGATTTCGAGCCCAATCCAGAAATCAGCTTTAAAGAGGCCATACTGTTTTGGCTTAAACTCGGATTTATCAGCTTTGGCGGGCCTGCAGGCCAAATCTCTGTCATGCACCAAGAATTGGTAGAACAAAAAAAATGGATCTCCGAAAAGAGATTTATGCATGCGCTCAATTACTGCATGCTGCTTCCGGGGCCTGAGGCACAACAATTAGCAACCTATATTGGCTGGCTAATGCACAAAACAAAAGGCGGTATCATAGCCGGACTATTTTTCATTTTACCTTCCCTTTTCATTCTCATCGGTCTTTCATGGGTCTATGCAAAATTTGGAAATGTACCTGTCATTGCAGGGCTTTTTTATGGCATCAAACCTGCTGTCACCGCTATCGTCTTTCATGCAACCTATCGTATTGGCAGTAAATCACTGAAGAATAAATATATGTATGCTATTGCATGTGCTGCATTTATTCTTATTTTTGCCTTTAATGTTCCTTTCCCCCTTATTGTGCTGCTGGCTGCTTTAAGTGGTTATCTCTTAAGTAAATTTGACCCAAAACTATTTACAAGCAATGCTCATGCATCAAGCCTCAAAGACTACGGGAAGGCAATCATTGATGATGATACGCCCACACCTGAACATGCCATTTTTAAATGGTCTCGCTTAATTAAATTACTAGTTGTTGCAATTATTTTGTGGTGTCTCCCTATAGCATTACTGACGGTAGCTTATGGCTGGTCTCACGCTTATACACAAATGGCTTGGTTTTTCACCAAAGCTGCATTGATGACTTTTGGCGGAGCTTATGCTGTTTTACCTTATGTATATCAAGGTGCTGTTAACTTCTATGAGTGGCTTAAACCAACCGAAATGATCGACGGTTTAGCATTGGGTGAAAGTACACCTGGCCCACTCATTATGGTCGTTGCTTTTGTTGGATTTATGGGCGGTTACAACCTCGACCTATTAGGGCCTGAACATAAGTTTTTAGCAGGTGCTTTTGGAGCAACAATTGTTACTTGGTTCACCTTCCTATTTTCGTTTGTGTTTATTTTAGGTGGAGCACCTGTAATCGAATCTACTCACAATCAAATTAAATTTACTGCACCACTGACAGCAATTACCGCAGCTGTTGTCGGCGTAATTCTTAATTTGGCCCTTTTCTTTGCTTACCATGTGCTATGGCCAAAAGGGTTTGAAGGACAATTTGACTACATTGCTGCAGTAATAACCTTACTCGCTTGTATTGCTCTCTTTAAGTTCAATCAAAGTGTATTAAGAGTCATCGGTGCCGCTGCAATTTTAGGGCTTATCATTAAACTAAGCATATAAAAAAAGAGCAGCTCAAATGAACTGCTCCTTTTTATCTATTTTTTATACTGCTGCTTGGAGTCTAGAACTTGTATTAATTTCTACTGAAACGTGCACAATTTCCTCATGAATAGATAAGGCTTTTCTGACTTCATCTGCCGTGATATTTAAACTGCTTACATCTAGTGACAAGATACAAGAAAACTTACCTTTACCCACCTTCCATACATGAATATCAGTAATCACAATTCGGCTATCTAAGTCTTCAATGACTTCCTGAATTTCCTGAACAACTGGATGTTCCATTTCAGCATCAAGTAAAGTTTTGCCTGTCTCGCGGATAAGCCCCCAAGACCAATGTGCGACTAGAAATGCACCTACAATACCCAAAACTGCATCTAAGAAATCCCAGCCAAAAAATTTACCTGCAAATAATGCAATGATCGCCAATACAGAAGTCACAGCATCTGCAACGACATGAAGGAAAGCTGCTTTCTGGTTTAAATCATGTTCGTGATGCCCATCTTCATCATGGTGATGGTGTCCATGATCATGATGGTGATCATGTTCGTGGTGATGATGGTGGTGATGCCCACTATCGTGTAGTAACCAAGCACAAATAAAGTTCACTGCAAGACCAATCACTGCGATTGATATTGCTTCGTTATAGTGAATATTAACGGGATTAAATAGGCGCTCTACCGATTGTATTCCCATAAATAATGCCACAACCATGAGTAAGATCGCACTAGAGTATCCAGCTAAAATTTCTATCTTCCACGTACCAAAACAGAATCGCTGATCTTGTGAATATTTACGTGCCATTCGATAAGCAAAATATGCTAAGCCCAATGCCAGCATGTGTGAACTCATGTGCCAGCCATCAGCTAGTAAAGCCATCGAATTAAAGAATCATCCTCCAAAAATTTCAAAGACCATCATGACACCCGTCAGGATCGTCGCAATTAAAATTTTCTTCTGTGCTAGTGGATTACCTTCATCGAATTGATGCGTATGGTTGCTTTTAACATTACTTAGATATTGCATTTTTTTATGCCATCAATAATACTCCCCTATAGTATATTTAATTTGGACAGAAATGCTATGTCGCATCTGCATCAAGACAAAAAAATTTTAAATCGGGTTAAGCGAATTCAGGGCCAAATTAACGCCGTTGAACAGAGTTTGGCTGACACGCACAAATCATGCATAGACGTACTGCAACAGGTCGCTGCCGTTCGTGGTGCTATAAATGGATTAATGAATCAATTGATTGAAGCACATCTCAAAGAGCATGTAATCAAAGATAAAGATGCGATTAATGAAGAAGAGTTAAAAGAGTTTTTAGCATTACTCAGCCGCTATCAATAAGATGACACGATAAAAAATCTCTTTTCAATTTTTATAGACTTGATATGATAATTACATCTTTATTGCTTAATAGTTTATATGCGACCCCGAATACGTAAGTTTTTAACTTCTCTTTATTCAACTCCAGATTCAAAAGTGCTCGAAATAAAGTTCAATTTAAGTCATCACTGTGACTTTGAACTATTTAAAAAGTTAAAAAAAACCAACTGCCAAAGCATAAAAAATGCGATTCACAGCATCCTTTATGAGCGTGGCTATACAACTGCAGAAATCTCTCTGCTCACTAATGACAATACTTAAAATTATAAACAGCCTTCAAATTCATTGAGGGCTTTTTACTTAAATTTGAAAAATAATGAACTGGCTGGCATCAATACAATTATCCTTAAGGACTAACCAACTTAATTATGCTTTGCTTGGACAAAATTATTCACACTCAAAAACCTCAATCCTACACCGGGTTCTGTCAAAATATATTTAGGATGCACTGCATTATCATTTAATTTAGCACGCAATTTAGCAACCAAAATTCTTAAATAGTGCGTATCTTCCTGATGCGTTGCACCCCATAGTTCCTTGAGTATCTGTGGCTGGGTTATCAGTTGTCCTTTATGCTGTGCAAGCAACGTTAATAGTTGATATTCCTTACGGGTCAAAGCAATCAGATTTCCCTCTAAATAAACTTGACGCTGAGCAAAGTCAATTTTCAAGTAGCCATCATCAAAAATTACGCTTTCAACCACACTTAACTGAGTCTGCCGAAGTAGAACACGAATTCTTGCCAAGAGCTCCTGAATACTAAATGGCTTCGTCACATAATCATTTGCGCCTGAATCCAAAAGTTTTACTTTTTCATTTTCATCAGAACGGACAGAAAGAACAATTACTGGCACATGAGACCAATTCCGTAATTCCATTAAAACATCAAAACCATCCAAATCAGGCAAGCCCAAATCTAAAATAACTAAATCAGCACCATGCAAGGCTAACTCACCTAAACCTTGCTGGCCATTTTCAGCTTGAATAACTTTATAACCTTGGGTACGCAATGCTATATCAAGAAATTTTCGTATTTGTGTCTCATCATCTATGATTAAGACTGTAGCGATGGCACTAGTAGATGGATTGAGTTCAGCCATTCATTTTCCTTAATTGAAAACCTTACGGTAATGGATTAATTGGAAGCTGCATGCGGATACATGTGCCTTGATTATGACTTAGAGATGAAGTAGAAATAGCCCCCATGTGTGCCCCAATAATTGCCTTAACAATACTCAAGCCCAATCCGGTACCGTGTTGTCCACGATCACCTCGTTCCATTGTATAGAACATATCAAAAATACGATCACGCTCATTTTCAGGAATCCCCTGCCCCTGATCAGAAATCGTTATTTCCATTTCATTTTCTTTTAACCTAGAAACTTGAATTGAAATCGGTGTATTTTCAGGTGAAAACTTAGCGGCATTTTCCAATACATTAAAAATAGCTTGTTCAATGAGTGCAGCATGTACATACAAACTTAATGGATCATCAGGTAAATGCACCTCAACTAAAGCTTGCGGCATATAACGTTGTAACCTGCGTACCGCTGAACCAACGAGCTCATCGACACCAATCCAATCTCGTGCCAGTGTTAGACCCTCATGTCCCAAACGAGTCATATCCAATAAATTTTGTATATAGCGGTCTAATCGTTCACCTTCTAAATGAATCGCCTCAAGTAAACTATTTTGATCCGTTTCGTCCATAGAATGCCGATAATTGCTTAAGGTATCAGCAGCACCAATGATTGATGCTAAGGGTGAACGTAAGTCATGTGAAACTGAAGATAATAACGCTGAACGTAATCTTTCTGTTTCTGAACTCACATTAGCAATTTCAAGCGCTTTGGTTAATTGCGTACGCCAAATAGCTTGAGCAATAAATTCGACCATCACCTCTGCTAATTGTTTTTGTTCAGACGTTAAAAGCCGTTGCTGCAATGGAAATTTTAGCCCAATGACGCCTACGCATTGCTTTGAAGCCAATAGCGGTAAAAACCACCAAGCATTTTCCATCAGTGTTTGAGTAAAACGGCCTGAAGCCTGATGATTTTTAAAAGTCCAATTTGCAGAAATTTGTTCCTTTGTACTCATCTTTTCTAAGTTTTGATTTTCCTGTTCAGTTTCTGGTGAATAAATCCAAACATCTGCATTTAGGTTTTTGTTTAAACAATGCATTGCAATATCTTGAACCTGCTGTAAATCTACTGCAGTAGAAAGCTTTTGTCCTAAATCTTGCATAATACTGTTATAACTGTTTGATGCTTTTAGCGCTGTAACCTGCTCTTTTAATTTAGATGCCAGCTTACTTGCAATTAAAGCAGCACCTAAAAAAGCCAGCACCGTGATCACACCTTGATGAGCTGAAATTTCCAACGTAAATTTAGGACTGATAAAAAAGAAGTTATAGGCTAAAAAAAATAAAATTGCAGAAAATACCGCTGCAAGCATCCTTGTTTTTGATGCGACAAATACCACAGCAGTAATAAAAATAACTGAAATATCGTCAATGCCCAAATAGGTTTCACTTAGGCTTGCGATCACAATGCTGATCACTGTTGTAACAAGTACGTAGGATATTTCGCTCAGTGTTAAATAATTTCTTCTACTGTCTGAGGCTATATTGTCTGAAACAGCAATATTTTTTGGCGATAAAACAGGAACAATACTAAGCTCGAATCGTGGCTGAAGTTTGATTAACTGATCAACGAAATCTGCTTTCAAAGGTAAGTTAAAGACTTCTTTCTTCGGCTGGGATAAAACCAAAGTAGAAATACCATGCTCAATAACATAATCAAAAAGAGTTTTCGCATGCTGTTTACCGTATAGCGTTTCCGTCATACCACCCATTTGCCGAGTCATATTCAATGCAATTTCGATTTCTCGGCTTTGACGATTAGCTTGTTTCGGCAGAATCTGAGAATCTTTAGAGAAAGTGACTACAGTCCATGCGGCCATCCGTTGCTCGGCAATACGACATCCTGCTCGCACCAATGATTCAGAGTTTCCTAGACCATCTATCATAATCAAAACATGGTTTTTAAGCGGAATAGCCGCTTGCCCTTGAATTGCAAAATTTTCCCGAACATCTGTATCTACATAACCAGCAACTGTTTGCATCGCTAGTTCACGTAAAGCAGTTAAATTAGCGACATTAAAAAATCGCTGTAAAGCTTGTTCTGCCTGTTCTGGTATATACACTTTTCCTTGCTTCAAACGCTCTAGCAATTCATTGACAGGCAAATCAATTAAACGAATATCTCGAATACGTTCAAAGACCCGATCAGGCACTGTTTCTTTAACACGGATACCTGTAATTTGAAAAACAATATCATTCAAACTTTCTAAGTGCTGAATATTCATTGTTGTAAAAACATCAATACCAGCATCTAAAAGTTCATTGATATCTTGCCAGCGCTTTTCATGACGGCTGCCAGGTACATTGGTATGAGCGAATTCATCAACAAGAACAATATTTGGCTTCTTGTCTAGTACCGCATCTAAATCCATTTCCTCAAGCTGGTGCTCTTGATATTGAATAATTTTACGCGGAATCAAAGTTAAACCCGCCACTAAGTTTTCAGTTTCAGTTCGGCCATGTGTTTCTACATAAGCAATCGCTATGTCACTGCCTTGCAAAGCCAATTCATGGGCACGAACAAGCATAGCGAAAGTTTTTCCAACGCCCGGAGCAGCCCCTAAAAATATGGTCAAACGTCCAGATTGAAAACGTTGAGTATGCTGTAAAAACACATCAACTTTATTTGTTTTACTTTTATCCATAAATTTATAACTTTTATAAATATCTTAGATTTATGCCCTTTCTAGTAGGAAGAGGATAGTTCTCCTCTTCCTTCCATTTTATTAAATCGCTTTTTCAGCCTGATCCAAAGCAATGTTTATTTCAAGCACATTCACACGTGTCTGCCCTAATATTCCGAAGCTAGGCCGAATACTTCTTTCCAGTACTAATGTCTCCACATCTTGTACTGACATTCCTCTTGCGGCTGCAATTCGATTGACCTGAATTAAGGCGGCCTGCAGACTAATTTCAGGATCGATACCGCTGCCCGATGCTGTTACCAAATCAGAAGGGATTTGAGATTTTTCAACGCGCTCTTGTGCCACAATTTTATTTAAACGCTCATCCATCATTTCATGTAATGCTGGATTTGTTCGTGCCAAATTACCCCCTGCCATGGCCATAGGGTCATAATTTGACGCGGACGGCCGCGGTTGAAAATACTTTGCTTGAATAAAAGGCTGTGCAACCAAACTTGACCCAATGACCTCACCATTCTGTACAATCAAACTGCCATTGGCTTGATGCGGAAAAATGACCTGCCCTAAACCTGCTGCAACCGAGCTATATGCAAAGCCGCATATAGCCAAGGTCACAGCTGTTAAGCCAATGGATGCACGTATTAAACCGAATCCAGCCGTCGACATACTATTCAATTGCTCATTTTCTTGATGGTTTTCAATATTCATTTTTATTCTCCTCATCAGTTCAAAGTGATAACAATTGACTAATCATCAGATCAATCGCTTTAATCGCAACAAAAGGCAACATTACTCCGCCTACACCATAAATCAGCATATTACGGCGTAATAATTGAGTTGCCGTTGATGGCTTAAATTTCACACCGCGTAAAGCAATCGGGATGAGTAAAGGAATAATAATCGCGTTAAATATCAGTGCTGAAAGGATGGCGCTTTCAGAGCTACTCAATTGCATCACATTCAGCACACCCATTTGTGGAATAGCCGCGACAAATAATGCAGGTAAAATGGCAAAGTATTTTGAGACGTCATTTGCCAAAGAGAATGTGGTTAATGCACCGCGTGTAATCAGCTGCTGCTTACCAATTTCCACTACAGACAGAAGCTTCGTTGGATCGGAGTCTAAATCGACCATATTACCCGCCTCTTTAGCCGCTTGCGTACCTGAGTTCATCGCTAAACCAATATTAGCTTGAGCCAAAGCAGGAGCATCGTTGGTACCGTCTCCGACCATTGCCACCAAATGCCCTTTGTTTTGTTCCGCACGAATACAGCTGAGCTTATCTTCTGGTTTTGCTTCAGCAATATAGTCGTCTACGCCTGCTTCGGCAGCTATAGCAGCAGCCGTAAGTGGATTATCACCTGTCACCATGACGGTTTTAATGCCCATTTCACGTAAGCGCGCAAACTTTTCCTTGATCCCTTTTTTAATTACATCCGAAAGCTCAATGACACCTAAAATATTCCGATCTTTTGCGACCACAAGCGGTGTTGCACCCTTAGAAGCAACTTGTTCAACGCGGGTTTTCAACTCAAGTTGATTCTCAAGATTTTGTGATGAAAACTTAAGAATGGCATCCAATGCACCCTTACGAATTTGATGACCATCTTTCAAGTTAATCCCAGAAATACGCGTTGAAGCATCAAAGTTAATAAATTCTGCTTGCTCAGGCGTATCGACATGCTGTCCATATTCTTTTGCTAGAACCACAACCGATTTACCTTCAGGCGTTGGATCTGCCAATGAGGTAAGTACTGCAGCTTGGCAAAGCTCTGATTCAGTGACACCAGCGAGCGGATAAAATGCAGTTGCTTGGCGGTCACCATAAGTAATCGTGCCGGTTTTATCTAAAAGCAGTACATCTACATCACCAGCAACTTCTACCGCTTTACCTGATTTAGCAATAACATTGGCTTTTAAAGCACGGTTCATCCCAGCTATACCGATAGCAGGAAGCAAGCCGCCAATGGTGGTTGGAATTAAGCAAACCAATAATGCAACCAGTAGAATTGGATTAATTTCGATTTTTAAGAAATGTCCAATCATTGGCAAACTGAAAACAACTGCAATGAAAGTCACTGTCATCACTGTAAGTAAAATACCCAAAGCAATTTCATTCGGTGTTTTTTGACGGTTTGAACCTTCTACCAAAGCAATCATACGGTCAAGAAAGCTATTTCCTGTTTCAGCTGTGACTTGCACGATTATTCGATCCGTCAATACTTTAGTGCCACCAATCACACCTGATTTATCAGTACCCGCTTCACGTAAAACAGGTGCTGACTCCCCTGTAACAGCAGCTTCATTAATGGTTGCAAAACCATGAATAATTTCACCATCAGCAGGAATCAACTCACCCGCACGAACTTCAATCAAATCATGCATTTTTAAGAGCGTCGCTGCGATTTGTTCACCATCCGCATCTTCTTTATTTTTAATTCGACGTGCCGTTAAATTCTGGCGTGCTTGTCTTAAAGAGGAAGCCTGTCCCCGACCTTTGGCTTCTGCCACAGCTTCTGCATAATTCGCAAATAGCACAGTAATAAATAAAATGACTGTGACTAGAATGCCAAACATTAAGTCTGCTTTTCCCAAAAGTGTGCACACCAGCGTAATCAGTGTTCCTAGCCATACAATCGCCATCACAGGGTTCTTAATGACATGCTGCGGCAACAGTTTAATACAAGCATTTTTCCATGCTTCTACTTGGAACAATGTTGATTGATTTTGCTTTGGTACTGTTGGTAACGGCATATTTTGAACAGCGTTAATAGATTGTTTTGAATGATTCATATTTTTCACCCTTAAGCTTTAACCAACAACAAATGGTCTGCGATAGGCCCTAAAACCAGTACAGGCATGAATTGCAAGAGCGTCAACA
The DNA here is from genome assembly GCF_031844225.1 of Acinetobacter sp. RRD8. Classification (GTDB taxonomy): domain Bacteria; phylum Pseudomonadota; class Gammaproteobacteria; order Pseudomonadales; family Moraxellaceae; genus Acinetobacter. Next base: position 85,209 of record NZ_JAUZUU010000004.1, on the reverse strand, counting down.
TCACCACAATGGCAATCAACGTGAGTGCAAAAGTCGGAGTTTCCACTTTTAAGCTGCCACTGCTTTCAGGAGCTTGACGTTTCGAAGCTAAACGTGCGGCAATGAAAAGAGGAATAATCAATGTTGGAAAACGGCCCAAGACTAGAGCTAAACTGGTACTTAAATTCCACCAAATTGTATTATCAGCCAGACCTTCAAAACCTGAGCCGTTATTGGCAAATGCCGAAACATATTCATACAGCACCTGTGAAACAGCATGATATTGAGGATTGCTATTGCCTGTTAATGTAGGGAAATACAATGTGATTGCAGTGAGGGTTAAAATCGTAATCGGTTGAATTAAAATCACCACAGCGAGTAACTTAATTTCCCCAGCTTCAATTTTCCGACCAAAGAGTTCAGGTGTACGCCCAATCATCAAACCTGCGATAAACACAGCTAAAAATAGATAAATGATAAATTGCTGTAACCCACAGCCAATCCCGCCCCAAATAGCATTAATCAGCATATTTGCTAATGCGATTAATCCAGTGAGCGGTGCAGAAGAATCATGCATCATATTGACTGAGCCATTATTCACCTGTGTAGTCAATGCTGACCATAGCGCAGAAGATGCTTCACCAAAACGTACTTCCTTACCTTCCATTGCATACAGCTGTGCTGCCGTTGTAGAAATACTTTCAGACCAAATTGCACTGCTGGCAGAAATGATTGACATCAGCAGCATTGAAGCAAAAACGAAGACTGCAAATTTTGTACGCTTGGTAAAAAAGCCCAGCATAAAAATAACTGAAACTGGAATGAGTAAAATAGCCAACATTTCTAGGAAATTAGATAATGGCGTTGGATTCTCTAAAGGCACGCTGCTATTAGGCCCATACCAGCCCCCGCCATTACTTCCTAATTGTTTAACCGCAACCATTGGTGCTACTGGCCCCAATGGAATTTTTTGCGTATGTAATTCTGCAGTTTGGTCTAGGACTTGAACTTCTGGGCCGCCTTGAAATGTTGATGGAACACCTTGGCTAGTCAGTAAAAGTGACCATACCATGCATAGCGGTATTAAAAATCTGAAGGTTGGACGAATGACATCTGCCCAATAATTACCGACATTCACACCTTGTAATGGAGTCCCCGAAGTTGTGTTTTTTTCAATATTCAGCGGAACGGATTGCTTATAAAATAATGCGCGAACCGTAGCAACAACCATTGCTAGCCCCATCATGGGAGTAATGATTTGCAAACCAACAATACCCACCATTTGTGACAAATACGACAACTGAGCCTGTCCGGAATAATGCTGCTGATTTGTATTGGTTAAAAACGAAATCATGGTGTGAAGGGCTAAATCCCACGACATATTTGGAGCCTGATTGGGGTTCAGCGGTAAGTTCGCTTGAGTCATAAATAAAACCCAAGTAAAGCCACCCAACACCATGCAACTCAGTACAAAACTTAGGGTATACGTTTTGACACTCATCCCCAATTTAGGGTTCGTACCCAACAGTATATATATCGGTTTTTCAATCCAATTGAAAAGTGGATCAATTCGCATTGTTTGATTTTGCATAACTGCTGCTAAATATTTACCAAGCGGATAAGCAAGGGCGACAACGTTCATGATAAGCAGAATAAATACTAACATCAGTTTTTACTCCCCTTAAAATGGAAAGCAAATACACTTTTTTTTATCTCTCTAAGTTGCATCGCCTCATGTATGGCGCAGTTGTTTTGATACGACATTTTTTGATGCGCTTTAAATTTAGCACTCATCTTTTCCATCCTAAGCATGGATAAATTTCCATGATTTAGTATCTAAAAGCCGCCCGTAAAATCTCTATTCAGAAATATGTATAGCGCGTAAAATTTGCGTAAAAATTTGCATAGATACATTTATATAAAGTTTGAAATGCCTTAAAAGATTCCAACCATTCATGATTATTTTTACTTATGGAAAATCTAGAACTTTTAAAAGCATTATTTTTAGGAATGATTGAGGGTTTAACAGAATTTCTACCAATATCAAGTACAGGACATTTAATTCTTTTTGGGCATTTAATTGATTTTCAATCCGACTCAGGCCGTGTATTTGAGGTCGTCATTCAGCTAGGTGCTATTCTTGCTGTTTGCTGGCTTTACCGTCAAAAGATAATCGACTTAGTAAAAGGTTTTTTCTCTGGTGATACTCATGCTAGACGTTTTGCTATCAATGTTTTTATTGCTTTTCTTCCTGCTGTTCTCATTGGTATATTAGCCGTCGATTTCATCAAACAAGTATTGTTTAGCCCATTAGTCGTAGCTTTCGCACTTATTATTGGCGGATTGATTATTTTCGCAGTAGAAGCAAGAAAGTTTGAACCAAAAACACTCGAAGCCACTGACATTAGTATAAAACAAGCTATTCTTGTCGGTTTTGCTCAATGCCTTGCAATGATTCCTGGCACTTCTCGTTCAGGAGCAACGATAATTGGCGGTATGCTCTCAGGTTTATCACGTAAAGCTGCTACAGAATTTTCCTTTTTTCTCGCTATGCCAACAATGTTAGGCGCGGCAACATATGACTTAATGCGTAATGCATCAATATTAACCTCAGAGAATATATTAAATATAGTCATAGGCTTTATAGCTGCATTTATAGCTGCACTTGTTGTTGTAAAAGCTTTGGTCAAATTTGTAGAAAAACATTCACTGAGAGTTTTCGCTTGGTACCGTGTTGCACTTGGTATTATCTTATTAATTATATTTTTTTAAAACTTACGTTAAATCTAAAAAACCAAATTATTTTAGGCTTAATAATTCGAATATCTATCAAACTATAAACCTTCCTCCCCCGATTGGTTTAATAAAAAAGAGTTCTTAAGAACTCTTTTTTATTAATGGCAGTGATACCCACCAGTACTACTGTTATGACATCCCGCTGAATTAGTACCACCAGAATGTGCATTCGCATAACTTGCGAACAATCCAACTAAACAAAAAAACATAACTTTCATGCTAAACCCCTATTTTAAATTGATCAATTGTTTTACTTGCATAAATCAGTTTAACGTAATTTCAAAAAATTAGGATATTTTCCAATAAATTAAATACCCAATTGCTGCACCAAATGCACTTAAAAATAATAAAACATAGGCCATCATTTATTTCGGCCATCTTTGATGGTATTCATCTATTACATAGTCATGTGAATGCTTTCCATCATGGTTATGACTGAGTAGATGTTCATGATCCGCAGGTAAGTCATCATGTGAATGTACTATTACGGACTCATCCTGTTTTGGCCAAATTATAAAAGCAATACTCATTGCCACTAGAGCAATAATCGCCATAGGCACGAATGTAAAGAGTGTTCCAAAATTGGTACTCAGCCAACCTACTAAAGGGTAAGCAATTAACCAGCATGCGTGTGAAAAAGCGAACTGCGCGGCAAATAATGAAGTTCTATTTTCACTAGATGCAGATTTACGAATTAACCGACCTGTAGGCGTTTGAGATACTGAGTAACCTATTCCCAAAGCAAACCATAAAGCTAATAGTCCGTTGTATGAGTTAATAAAAAACCCACAGAACAAGCCAACGACTAATACAGCTGTGCCGCTCAACATCACAGCTCGATCGTTAAATTTATCCAGAATATTAGGCAATATAAATGCCGAGAGCATAGACCCTAAGCCAAACAAGCCAAAGGCCCAAGTGGTGGCATGTTCATTTAGCTTAAAGGTTGATTGAACGAGTACAACCGTATTTACAATCACCACAGCACTGGCTGAAGCAATCGCAAGGTTTAACGCTAGGAGTGCCTTTAAACGCGGGGTATTAAAATAAATTTTTGTCCCCTGCTTTATTCTGTAATACACTCCTTTAAATTCAGGTACTTTAGCAACAGGCAATTTTGCACTGACAACAAAAAGTGCTGAACCAATAAAGCCAATCACCGTTCCTAAAAATAGATTGTGATAGCTTATAAATCCAAGTAAAAATCCTGCCAACATCGGACTGATGATATTTTCTAAGTCATAAGCCAAACGTGAAAGGGACAAAGCATTGGTATAGTCTTTTTCATCAGGCAACACATCAGGAATCATGGCCTGAAAAGTAGGTGTGAATGCAGCTGATGCAGATTGCAGAATAAAAATTAGAATATAGATTTGCCAAATTTGGGTCACAAAAGGCAGGCATAAAGCAGTTAAAGCACGGATGATATCTAACCCCACTAAAACTTTTTTACGTGGCAGCCTTTCTGCAAATGCTGAAGCAATAGGTGCTACCCCAATATAAGCAATCATCTTTATCGCCAATGCTATGCCTAAGACCTGAGCAGCCTCCCCTTTAGCAATATCATACGCCTGTAAAGCCAAAGCAATAGTGATCAGCCCTGTTCCAATAAGTGCAATGACTTGAGCTAAGAACAAATGCCTATACGTTGTATTTTTTAAAACTTCTAGCATTTTAGGGACTCCTTTTAGAACCTAATTTTTATTTCTAAAATCAATGCCAATTAAAATCTCCTTGGATTTTATTCCAAGGAGATTTTTTAAAGCTTAAAAGACTTTCTTCATATCACTGAATTGGCCTTCAACTTCCAATGTCACTGAAACAGGACTTTCAGTTCTATTACGCCAGAACCAGCCATGCTTACCATCAAAAGCTGCTTTTAATGTACCTGTTTGCTGAGTTTCATTACGTCCTTTGCCATAACCATGGTAAAAGCCCTTGGGAGCGTTCACTGGATCACCATGCGTGTCATAATTTAGACCACCGCCTGATGTTGTCCATTTAAAATTCACGCTAGCACTTTCCGGCATCGCCAACTTAATTTCAGTGGCTTGTCCGGGCTTCAACTCAACTGTCATTTGCTGCTTTTGAATTGCAGGCATTAGCATTTTTTCTGCTTCACCAATTGGCATAGATGATTGAATATTGGGGTCACTTGCAACTTCACTCGATATCGTGTTTGAAACTGCCTCTCCCATACCATTTTCAGACTCTTGAGCCAAAGATTGCTTAATTTCACCCATCGTTGTTAAGCCTAGAACTTTACCAACCCCAGTAGGATCAATATTGTATTCAGCTGGCATAACAACTGTAACTAAGACAACTGCAGCACTCACTGCAGCGATAATGGTTGATTTAACAAGTTTCTTTGCAGAAGGTAATTCAACATCTTGTGGAATTTGAGCGTTGTACATATTTGAAAATCCTTATTGAGTAACGAAGCCAGTAAGCTGAAAGCCCACAAGTAAAAAGCCGAGGAACATTAAAAAAACGTTGCTTTGATAAGCTGTTTTGAAGAAATACGGCGTTTTTCGCCACATTGTCATCAACAGCAAAATCATCGCTAAAGCCATAAATTGACCAAGCTCTACCCCGACATTAAATGCAATGAGGTTTGCCAATAGACCATCTGCCGGAACTTCATACTCTTGAATTTTTACCGCTAAACCGAAGCCATGAATCAGACCAAAAATTAACGTCGCTGCTTTAGTGTTGGGCTGGAAACCAAACCAACGCTGATATGCACCTAAATTATCCAAAGCTTTATAAACAATAGAAAAACCAATAATTGCATCAATAATGTATGCATTCATGGAAATGTTGTAATACACCCCAATCAGCATTGTCACAGAGTGACCAATCGCAAAAAGGCTGACATATAAGCCAATATCTTTCATGCGATATAAGAAAAAGATAATCCCGACGAGGAACAGCAAATGGTCATAACCTGTAACCATGTGCTTTGCACCAAGGTAAATAAAGGGAATGATGTGTACCCCATAAATTTCTTGAATATAGCCTTTGTCACCTTCCGCCACGCCATGGGCAAAAAGTGCAGAACTCATCAAAACTGCACTTAAAGTAATCAATAACTTTAAAAATGCCTTGAGTCTCACCCATTGTGAAAAAATAAATTGCATGTAAATCAAACTCCAAAGTTAACTAAAAAGAAAAGTTTCTAGCGATGTTTTGGGAGGTTTGAAAATACGGCTGATCATCAGATAGAGATAATTTTTCACTCTATCCAGGATCAAAATAAAGGTGAAAGTAAATAACAAAGTTATCGATTGACCAGACTGATATTCACCAAAATGCTCATGAAAATTATCATGATGAATATGGTTTTGCTTTTGATGCACATCATGAAAATGTACACCTTCAAATTCATAAACCGTATGTTCTTGGTATGCAGTCTCTGCATTGTGCGTATTAAAATGCAGGCATAGTGCAAGACTGATGATGCAGACGAACCACATCATCAAATTTCTAAACTTTCTATCTCTCACTATGCCTATCATTGCATTTTCACCTAGGCTTCTTGCTGCTCAGAAAAATCATCTGATTGCTTTTTACGTCCTTGGTTAAACCAAACGTATAGCGTAGGCAAAATAATCAACGTCAATAAGGTCGAAGATAAGATTCCGCCAATCACAACAGTCGCAATCGGTCGTTGCACTTCAGAGCCAATCCCAACATTCAATGCCATAGGGATGAAACCTAAAGATGCCACTAAAGCCGTAATTAATACTGGGCGAAGTCGTTCCAATGCACCGTGTCTAACAGCTTCAAGTAATCCTTCACCTTGATCTCTCAATCTCTGAATTGCAGACACTAGAACTAAGCCATTCAGTACAGCAACACCCGACAGTGCAATAAAACCAACGGCTGCTGAGATAGAGAATGGGATATCACGTAAAGCTAAGGCAATCACACCGCCCGTTAATGCAAATGGCACGCCCGTAAAGACCAGCACGCTATTTCTGACATTTCCTAATGCCATATAAATCATGGCAAAAATTAAGATCAAAGCCAGAGGGACAACAATCATTAGACGATTTGAAGCTGATTCCATTTGTTCAAATGTACCGCCCCATGTCAGCCAATAGCCTTCAGGTAATTTAAAGTCAGCATTGAGTTTAGATTGGGCTTCTGCGATATAACTTCCGATATCCGTACCACGAACATTGGCAGTAATTACAATTCGGCGTTTACCGTTTTCACGTGAGATTTGGTTTGGCCCCTGAACATTCTTCAATTCGATTAGTTCAGATAAAAGTACACTTGAACCATTAGGCAAATTCACTGGAACTTGATAAAGCTTGTCTAAGTCCGTAACGGAGTTCTGATCCATTCGAACCACAATATCGAACTTACGATCTCCCTCAAAAACCTTACCTGCTGTTTGCCCCGTAATCAGACTGGATACTTGCTTTTGCACATCTTCAGCATCAAGACCGTAGTTGGCGATCATGTCCTTTTTAAGCTCAACAGATACCGTTGGCAGTCCACTCAGCTGTTCAACTTTTAAGTCAGCTGTACCACTCACACCTTCTAAAATTTTCGCTGCAGCATTTGCTGATTCAAGCAACTGATCTAAATCATCACCATAAATCTTCACTGCAACATCTGTACGAACACCTGAAATCAGCTCGTTAAAACGCATTTGAATCGGCTGAGTGAACTCATAGTTGTTTCCATAAACGCCTTTTGCCACACGTTCAATATCGGCAACAACAGCTGATTTTTCTTTGTCAGGATTCGGCCATTCGCTACGTGGTTTCAATATCACAAAATTATCAGCGACGTTTGGTGGAACTGGGTCTGTCGCAATTTCAGCTGTACCCACTTTAGCAAACATGGTTTTTACTTCAGGAATTTTGACGATTTCTTTTTCAAGCGCATACTGCATTTCAACAGCTTGAGTTAAAGAAGTGCCAGGAATTCGAAGCGCATGTAATGCCACATCACCTTCATCTAATGAAGGAATAAATTCAGAACCTAAGCGAGTTGAAAGGCTTGCACTGAATACAAAGAAAATAGCGACGAACGCGATCAGCTTATAACGATGACTCAATGACCAATCTAAAATTGGGCTATAGACTTTCTTAATGAAATGAACAATCTTAGATTCCTCTTCCTTAATTTCACCTGTCGTGACCAAAGCCACCATTGCAGGAACAAAAGTAATCGAAAGAACCATTGCAGCCACGAGAGCCATAACAACTGTAGCTGCCATCGGTGTAAACATCTTGCCTTCAACACCAGTAAGCGTCATGACAGGCAGATACACTAAGATAATGATCAATTGACCATAAAGAATCGCTTTTCGAGATTCCCTAGTTGCTTCAAATACGGTAGCAAAACGTTCTTTACGCGTCAGAATCCGGCCCAACTCTTTTTGCTTCATCGCTAATTTCGCAAGTGAAGCTTCAACAATAACGACAGCACCATCGACGATGATCCCGAAATCTAGCGCCCCCAAACTCATTAAGTTTGCACTGATTCGTTGATTCACCATGCCAGTAATGGTCATGAGCATAGACAATGGAATCACCATCGCAGTAATGAGCGCTGCACGGAAATGCCCAAGGAATAAGAACAGAACAACAATAACGAGGATTGCACCTTCAAGAAGGTTTTTCTTTACTGTGTCGATTGTTGCATCAACCAAAGTTGTACGGTTATAAACGGCTTTCGCCTCAACACCTTCTGGCAATGACTCTTGGACTTTTTGTAACTTTTGATCTACCGCATGAGCAACATTTCGCGAGTTTTCACCAATCAGCATAAATGCAGTACCTAAGACAATTTCTTGCCCATCTTTAGTTGCTGCACCTGTACGTAACTCGTGACCAATTGATATTTTTGCCACATCTTTCAATCGAAGAATGTAACCGCTGCTTGTCGTAATAGGGATATTTTGAATTTGCTCAATTGAGTTAATTTGAGAATCTGAGCGAATCAAATACTGTTCGCCATTCTTCTCAATATAACCAGACCCTTTGTTCATGCTATTTTTAGAAATAGCATCCAAGATATCCTGCTGATCTAAACCAATACTGCGTAAATATACATAATCAGGCTGCACCACGAATTGTTTTAGATAACCGCCAATGGTATTGATTTCATTCACACCTTCTACATTTCGAAGCTGTGGTTTAATCACCCAATCTTGCAGAGTTCTTAATTCAGTGGGTGATAATGGATTTGGATTATCTTTTGCGTTCTCAACAGTGTACATAAAGATTTCGCCAAGCCCTGTTGAGACAGGCCCCATTGAAGTCGATATGCCACCCGGAAGTGTTGGAGTAACCCCTTGCAACTTTTCATTTACAAGTTGACGAGCAAAATAGATATCCGTGCCTTCCTTGAAAATCGCCGTAACCTGAGATAAACCATATCTCGATACAGAACGTGTGTATTCCAGATTCGGAATACCAGCCAAAGCCGTTTCAATTGGATAGGTCACTTGTGACTCCATCTCCATTGGAGATAAGCCTTGCGCTTCACTATTGATTTGGACTTGTACATTAGTAATGTCAGGCACAGCATCAATCGGCAGTTTAAAATAGTTATAAACGCCAAATGCACCGATAAACAGAAAGACAATCAGTACAAGCCATCGATTCTTGATCGAGAGCTTAACAATTTGATCAAACATAGTCGCTACCCCTTAGTGATCATGAGTAGCGCCAGATTTACCTAGCTCTGCTTTTAATAAGTAGGAATTGCCTGCTGCATACACCTGACCTGCTTTAAGACCAGATTTCACCTCAACAAAACCGTTATATTTATCGCCTAGTTCTAAAGGACGTGCTTCAAAGTCATTTCCTACACGGATAAATACCACATCCCAATCACGGAAGTTTTGTAATGCATCTTCACGCACAACCATGGCTTTCGTGCTTTGATTTTCAAATATTTGTGCGGTAACAAGCTGACCAGAACGCCATTTAAATTGGTTCGCAATTTCAATAAAGACTTGAGCAGTACGTGTTTTCGGATCAATCACATCACTAATGTATTTAATCTTACCCAGTGCTTCCTCCGTACTTTCCTGTACTTGAGGTTTAACGGTTACTTTTGCATCTGGATTAATTGCATTCAGCTTATCAGCCGGCACATTGACCACTGCAAGCAACTGTGAAGTATTTGCAATTTTAAAAAGTGGTGAAGCTGGTGTTACATTTGAACCCACAGCAGCAAGCACTTGTAAAACTGTGCCCGACATTGCCGCTCTTACTTCAATTGTTCCGTTACCTGAACCACCGTATGAACTGATTAAGCTATTCAGCTCATTTGCACGAGTCTGTGCATCATCGTATTCACGTTTTGCATTGATGTAGTCAATTTCAGGCGATACGCGTTTTTGAAATAATACGCGTTCCTGTTCCATCTTTTTGCGTGAAAATTGCAAATTATCTAATGCAATGGATCGCTCAGCATTTAAGCGGATCAGATCTTGGCTTTGAACAGTCGCTAACAGATCACCTTGACTGACTTTATCACCAATAGTGCGATAGGTTTTGATAAGTGTTCCGCTTGCTTTAGGCGTAATGAAACTTTCAAAATTGTCTGGGAATTTAAGCTCACCTTTAAGCTCAAGCGCATTCTCAAAAGTCATGGGTTCAACTTTAAGAAGTTCTAAACCACTGCTTTTGATACTGCTATCCAGCATCGTTACACGGCCTTCTTTGGTATCCCATTTCCAGCTGTGTTTCTTGCCTTGGTAATCAACATTTATCACCATCAAGAACGAATGCGGTTCATAAACAATTTCATCTCCAATCAAGTAATCACTTTCAGGCTTGAAGCGAATGGTTTGCTCAGCATCTAAGCGCTTAATAAAAATATTCGCGTTAATCTCACTCGGCTTTAAAGGCTGATCTTTGTAGTAGCCATAGACACGTAAATGCGGCTCTACACCTTCTTCAAAAATTTTGACCTCTGCTGAAAAGTCTCCATCACGATATAAGCGTCCACCATGTGGACCTTTTTCATCACCTGCGACAGCAGCTTTCTCTTCGACAGCTTCACCATGTGCAGAAGACGTCTGTGATTTGTTTCCTGTTTTGTACCAAGCCAGAGCACACAACATGACAAGTAAAGCCATAACGCCTGTAGCAATGACCGTATTCTTTGGTTTATTCATATTCTCTGCCCTTATTCTTGATCTAAATTCGTTACATAATTTCGTTCAACTTCTGCAATCTGATTTTGCAAAGCCAACCACAAATCAAATCGAGCGAGATGTTTTTCTAACCAAACTTGTTTAATGCTATTAAATTCCAGTAGTGAAATTTTTCCTGCCTGATAACCCATTTCTGCAATGCGTAAACTTTCTTTTGTTGCAGGTAAAACAGATTGGTCATATTGCTTGATTGCATCAATCAAACTGGATACCTCAATAGATTTGTTATCCAATTCAATCTTTGAATTTCGATTAATTAAATCTGAACGAGTTTCAGCATTGGTTTGCTGTGCTTGTGCGAGTGCAATATTTCCATTGTTGCGATTGAATATTGAAAGCGGAATTGAAGTAGAAACCAAAAAAACTTTGTCATCGGTTTCTTGATAATTACGCACACCAACGCCAAGCGTGATATCAGGAACCGCTTCTTTTTTTGCTAATTCAAATTGAGTTTTTGCCTGCTGTTTTTTTAGTAATGCCTGCTGTTCAGATAAGCTCACCTTGTCGGTAAAGTTAATCGTTAAAGGAACATCAATAGCATTGGCTGGTAAATCAAAAGCAAATTTTGAACACAGATTTTTCTGAAACTGAACCTTTTTCAGTTCATTTTGATAACGTAATTTGGACTCAGCAGATAAAGCTGAATTAAGTTGAACATCAGATGGAATCACCCGTCCATACTTTAGCTTTTCATTTAGAACTGTTGCTTGTCTTGCACTCAGCTTGCTCTCTGCAGCATAAATTTCTGCTCGCTGAGATGCTGTATACCAATTAGACATGCAGATTCGAAAATCGGCTTTTAACTCTGCTTGTCGTTGAGTAATCTCAAATTGGTTATTATTTCCTTGTAAACCTGCTAATTGCTTACGTAAAGCGAGTTTATTATTTAACGGAATTTCTTGCGACAAACCCATGAATGCAGTTGGGCCATCCAAGTCTTTCAGCTTAGAATTACCCAAATTATCCAATTCGACATTGAACGTAGGATTATTCATCCGACCAGCATATTTTTGATTTACATCATACGCCTGCTGAGATTGCTGCAAACTTTTTAGAACTGAATCATTTGCAATCGCTTGCTGCTGTAACTGTGCATAATTTGTTCCTGCAAATAACTGCGGAGCAATAACAACTAAGCCACAGGCGAAAATTACCTGACTTTTTTTAGACATGACTATACCTATACAAAAATGAAAAAATATTTTGTATAGTTAAATCAATTTCTTAGAACAATAAGCGTCTTAGTAAATGCGTAGGAATTACAGAGAAAGTTAATCCTTTTTCTTAGCTTAAAAGACCGAATGGGGCGTTCAAATAAGCCTAAAAATAAGAGGATTAAAGGTAAAGCAAAACTAAGGAAAAAGACTGGATCAATTGAGAAATGATCATCAGCTTGAATTGGCTTTACTGAATGATGAAATGCGGGTTCATCATAACTAGTCCAGTTATGATTTTTTTTATCTTGATCTGCTGTACTCAGAACTTCATCATGATGAGCTAATGACCATTGGCTCGAGTCTTCTGTTTCGACAGAAATACTTAATTCATGATGATGATCTAGATTTTTTGCTATAACAGGCGCCCACGTATAAATTCCCGTCGTTGTTATAGCAAACAAAAACAGGACTGATACGAGGATAAGTTTAAAAAACTTATTAGCCAACATAGCAAGTTAGATCAAAATGAAACGTGAAAAGCATACTGAATAGCTTCTAGGAAGTAAATCCTATATGAAAATATATCTCAAATTTTCAAGCTATCCTTTGATAAAGGGATAGCTTATAGGAACTGAAGCTTTATTTAGTTATTTTCTGGAACTGTACTAAAAGGATTTAAACTGTACCTAGTTTGAGTTAGTACAAAGTAAGCTTACTTATCTTAGAGGTGGTGGAAGTTTAACTAGCAATTGAAACTATTGTAACTATTAAAGAACGTCCATGTTCTTTAACCCAGATTTACCCAAGCTCGATCAAATTATCTTGTGAATGCTCTTCAGCATCATCCACTCTTTCGAATTCTTCTTTTGCCATAACAACATCCTCTTTAATAAGTGACATTAAAACTTCATGATTGATGAATTTCATAGCAGAAATAATTGCTACTAAGACTCCAACTATTAAGATAGCAAATTGAGAAAAAATATATGTATTTTCATCGACAAAAAACAAGTTCCATCCTAAATATTTAAACAACAAAGTTAAGAGAGTATTTGATATAAAAATTGGTACTGATGATACGTATAAAAGGAAATAAATTATTGGTTTAAATTTTAATGCCTTAGATCTATCGATTGAAATGAATACATCTTCCTGCCCAAATTTTTTAACTTCTATCTTATGTCTAATTTTTTTTATTTTATTGACCATTGAAAAAAAGTTATTAGGGGATTTTAGCTTAAGAATATTCACTTCCTTAAAGCCTAGTTTTTCAGTGGCAATCATTGCCTGTGCAAAGGCACTCTTTTCATAATCAGTGATATCAGCTCGCTTAATTTCTTCTTCATATTTTTTAACAGATACCGCCCTATCTGCATAAAATTTTGCACTATGGGTAAAGCGTTTTCTGCTATCTAACCAAGATAAAATTGGGTAAATAAAAATGATAAGAGGTAAATATTTTAAGATTACATCCAATGATTACTACTCCAAATGGCTAGTTAAACCTGTGGGATGAAATAGCACCCCACTCTATTCACTACTTCGAATTTGACCACTAATTAATGTTACTTACAATTTCCAATGCTTTAGCTTGGATCAAATAATGTTGATCTGTTTCATCTGGATCATACTGAACTCTAATAATTAAAGGGTTAGATTCAGCAGTACTTTTATCTTCTATTAACCCTTCTTGATTTTCGATCTTATATTCAATAATGCCATGCTCTGCAGCAAACTTTATGAGCTCTTTTACTTCATCGCTTAAGTTTAAAAAATCATTTTTACCTGCGATATATGTCTGAATATAAGACTCTGTATTCATATCAACCATATGAGAAATAACTTTGTGAGATGAATCGAACTGCTCACCTATTTCTGGCTTTTCTAAACAGATTTGAATTCGTTTTAAAGTTTTCGAATTGATAATCTTTTCTGCTGAAATTACTTCAGGGACTGTACTAACTATGATTCGTCCAAATTTGTCCTGCAATTTATCCGTTATAATTAGCTTCTTTAAAAACTTTTCAAGCAATCCAATTTGGATCTCATTTTCAGGGTCCTTCACTTCACAAACCAATTTTTGATGTAAAGGAAAGAATATAAATTTAAAGAATCTTGGATTTGCTTTTAAATTAGATGGAATATAGTTTTCCTCTACATTTTTATGGCGATTCCTTTCATTTTTTTCTTCGTCATACCAATCACTTGTAAGTCCATTACTTTTAAAAACTTCTCTACTAAAACCATTAAGCAAGTTCTCTTCATTTAATGGTTTTATAAAGCGAAATTTTAGATAGTTATTACGTTCCATTGGAATCGGTCTAGGATTTTTCCGAAGTTCTTCAAAAACCTCAACATAAGTTTCAACTGTTGTACCTTCTCGAAGTAATTTAATATCAACAACAGCATAGTTTACAGTACGGTTACGCGCCATTATTACAACCTCTAATTCAAAAATTTAATAGGATACTCAATGGCTTCGAAAAGCCATTGAGCATTATTTACTGGTTTATTTTTCTTTACGTACACCTTTAAAGGGTGTCTTATCAGATGTCTTAACATCCATAAAACGCCCAGTATCAGTGTCACGTTTAACCCAATGTCCACTTGGGGTTTGTGTTTGAGAACGATCACGAACCATTCCATTACGATGTCCATCGCCTGATGGAGGATTTGTAGCCATAGCTAAACTCCTTATTTCTGTTTAATTTAATCTGTTTAATCAGAAGGTTTCAAAAAGGGCTTTTCGCCCTTTTGAAGACTATAATCCAATAAATCTGATTAAGTCAAACAGTTTAATCAGATTATTTAATCTTTTATTGGTCGATAAACAAACTCATGCCCACCAGAAGATGCTGTTTCTTTTTCACCTAAGATATAACCTTGATTAAACAGTTTTTTTAGCTTCATGCTTGCGTTCGGAATAGAAACATCAAAATGATTAGCAATCAAAGAGGTTGTAACTTTTGGTTGTTCATAAATAAAATCTAGCAATTCTTGTGTTGCTGAATTAACTTTTGGACCTATCCAAAGCTGCTTATCTTCATGCTTAATTAACAAAGGTTGCTCTTTAGCCTCTGCACCGTATTGCCAATTATCTATTAAATCTTTGTTCTTAAAATTTGTTAAATAAAAAGCTTTTTCCCCACGGAAATTTTTTGCCAGTGATACGATACTTTCTCTCGGGAAAGAGGCATCTGTAGCATCAATACCTCGTAAAGATACCTCGAAAATAGAGTACTCAGGGTGTTCATCAATATACATTGATATAGCTTGATAAACCTCTCTCCCTTCTTGATTGCCAAAAGCAACAGATGAGTTAACAAGTTTTCTAAGCTCTATAAAATTTTTTTTAGTCATCTGTTAAATTTAACCTGTTTAAACAGCTTCAGTCAATTATAAAATCAAAACAGATATGTGTGCCATGTATATATGTTAGATTTCTAAGTATATCTTCACTAATCAGCTCACCTTTTCGATAGATCAATTGAATACTAAAATTATTCAACCTAATACTTAGATTTGCATCAAACCTACTTGCATTATCAGTTGTACTTTTAAAACCTAATCCTCTACCACTACTTTTACCAAACCGAGTAATTCTTCCTTTTGAAAAAACTTCCAATGCCAAACCTATATCTGATTCTTCTTGGCCCTCAGGATATTTTTTATATAGATCTGGATAGTTATGTTTAAGAGTCGTCCTTAATGTTGCCACTACTCCTCTACCACTATCAGAAATTACAGCTTGTATATGCTGTTTTGAATTCGGTGGACTATATAGCTGTAATCCAGCAAATCCCTTCAATTTAGACTCACTATGATCACTGACATTCCCAATAAATTCAGCAAAAAATAGAGTGGCTACATTCGCATATTCTGATGATGTCTGCGCAATAAAACTTGTCCTCAAGTCACTTTTTAATTGTTTATTTTCACTCTGTGGACAAATTTCACCAAACTCAACTAAAGACTGACAATTTCCCTTAAATTGTTGTGCTGTTGAATAAGTAGGTCGTTTAGGTAAGACAATGATCCCTTTATTGGTGAAATCAAAAAAACCATTTCTATTCAAATAGCTATGTGCTCCAGAACAATTATCAAGATCTACAACAACCTTAATGCCATAATCATTAAGCTGATTTATCAATGAGATAAATCTAGCAATAACTTCCAATAATAATTTAGTATTTTTTTTAAAGATAAAGGATACCCTTGCCGTATCCTTGAAAAAATCACATCCCGCTAAAACCTTATTTTCATATACTTCCGCATCTATCCATCCGGAAGGAAAATCAATTTTTATTTCTTTAACATTTAACGGATTTTTATTATTCCACGTAAAATCAGACTCATCTCTTATATAGACATCAGAATGCTGCGCTAGGAATGAATTTATTTCTTTTTTATTCCATCCAAGAATTGCTGCTATTTCAGAGCCTTTTAAATTAGGTCTTACATCCAAAACACTTGCTATTGACTCTCTCACCTATCCCCCTCAAATATTTTTAAATAAATTAGGCTAAACAGAAGTCACCATTAATGATGGCTTCTGTAAGTAAAACTAAACCTCTTCCATCTCGATCAAGTTTTCCAAGGTCTGACTAAACGTATCTTGGAATGCTGAATCTTTACGGTAAAGGTTATACAAGTCCACCATATTCTTACGCTGTACTACCATAATTTCATCGAGCATCTTTTTAAATACCAATGCTCTGTTCTGTGGGTCTTGCGTCTGCTTATACTTCTTCATAAAGTTTTGATGCTGCTGAATACGTTTCACCAAATCAATGATTATCACCCGTTGATCTTGTGGTGTCGCACTCCAATCCTGAAACCACTTTTCATTAAACTTGGCAACGATCGAATCTAAAGTTTCATCATCATTTTCTTCGCTTGGATTACGAGGGTTTGGATTTTGTGGATCTAAAACCGTTTCTTCGGCATCAAGCGTAATGGTCTTGTTGATATGCTCACGCTTCAAGGCATAAGTACTTAAATCGACTGATTCCAACAGGTCATCAATACCATTTAAGCGTCCATCTTGTACATTCAGTTTCGGAATAAGGAATTTTAAGAACCAATACAATTGCTCCCACTCCTTGTTATTAAACCGTGAGATGGAAGAGACTTGAGCATAAATCTTAACGAACTGTTTTGCCTTAACTTTAAAATCAACCCGTTGCTCATGTTCCCAAGAGTCTTTTCTCTCTTCATCGAAACGTGTTGCCACTGTATCAATGATTGGGCTTAGATCACTGCCTGACGCATTACTAAAGAACAGTTCATTAAACTTCACCACTTCATGTAATTCGTAAATGCCTTTGTCATCTAATGCTGTTTTAATGTCATTCAGTACATTGACATTTGTTGCTTCAGACAATGAAGTCGAGGTGTAAAAATCATCAAAGGCTTTTTTAATATCATCAACATCATTGTAAAAATCTAAGATAAACAAGTCTTCTGTGCGTTTGTTGTATTTAGGCGCAGCACGGTTTAAACGTGACAAAGCCTGTACACATAGTACGCTTGTGAGCTTTTTATCAATATACATCGTGGTCAGTTTAGGCTGATCAAAACCAGTCAGATATTTGTTTGCTACAACCAAAATGCGGTTTTCATCTAGATCAAACTTTTCTTTTGTTTTTGTGTCATTAAAGCCATTCAACGATTCTTCAGTATAGGTTTTACCATCAACTTCTTTCTCACCTGAAAATGCAATCATGATGTTAAATGGTTTATTTTTTTGCTCTAGCAATTTTTTAAGTGACAAGTAATAGCGGATCGCAGCTTCAATGCTTTGAGTCACGACCATGCCCTTTGCTACGCCTTTGAGTTTTTTCTTATTGACTACATTATCAATGAAATGCTCCAGCATAATACTGGCTTTCGCATCAATCGATTGTTGCGACGCTTCCACATAGGCTCTTAAAATACGTTGTGCTTTTTTCGATTCAAACATTGGATTGTCTTCAATCGACTTTTGAATCTCATAAAAGCTCTTATATGTCGTATAGTTTGCCAACACATCTAAAATAAAGCCTTCTTCAATGGCTTGTTTCATACTGTATAGATGAAATGGTACATATTTGCCTGTCGCAACATCTAGTTGACCAAACTTTTCTAATGTGGTGTTTTTAGGCGTTGCAGTAAAAGCAAAGTACGATACATTTTCACGCTTTTTACGTGTGGTCATCATTGCCACAAGCATGTCCTGAACATCATCAGCATTTTTTAAGGCTTCATTGCCCATTGCTCGATTCATGCTGTTATGCGCTTCACCTGACTGTGAGCTATGTGCTTCATCAATAATAATGGCAAAATTTTTATCACTTAGATCAGTCACGCTATCCCAAATGATACGGAACTTTTGAATAGTGGTGATAATAATTTTTTTACCCGTTTCTAAAGCACTTTTTAGCTCTGCACTGTTCATTGCAGGGGCAATAATGTTTTTGATTTCCGAAAAATCTTTAATATTATCGCGCAGTTGTTTATCTAAGATTTTACGGTCTGTCACCACAATTACCGAATCAAACAAAGGCTGATGCAATGCTCGTTTGCCTGCTGCTAGTGCATTGTCTGGGTATGCTTCAATCAATTGAAAGGCTGCCCAAGTAATCGAGTTCGATTTACCCGAACCTGCCGAGTGCTGAATCAGATACGGTTTGCCCACACCGTGTTGTGACACATCACGAATGATTTTACGCACCACATCAAGTTGATGATAACGTGGGAAAAACAAGGTGCGTTTGCTGAGTTGATCTGAATCTTTACCGTCTAAACGGACAAAGTGTTGAACAATATTAACCAAGCTTTCTTTGGCAAAGATTTCTTCCCACAAGTATGCCGTTTTATATCCGTTTGGATTAACAGGATTACCTTGCCCACCTGATGCTGTACCTTTGTTAAATGGTAAGAAGTAGGTCTTTTTACCTTCTAATTTGGTGGTCATATAGACTTCATCGGTATCGACAGCAAAATGCACCAAGCAACGTGCAGGCGTAAGCAATGGCTGTGTTGGGTCACGATCTTCACGATATTGTTTTTGACCGTGATAACGTGCTGTTTGATTTGTCCATGCATTTTTAAGTTCCATCGTCACCAATGGCAAACCATTAAGGAAGATGACCATATCAATTTCTTCACGACGGTTTTTGAGTGAATACTGCACTTGTCGTGTCACGCTAAAAATATTAGACGCAAAATTTTGTTTAACCGATTGGCTACTGCTTGCCAATGGGCATGGGTACATAAAATGAAAATGTTGCTCATCAAGTGCCATGCCTTTTTTGAGCATATAGGCAATGCCATGTTTTTTAATGAGCTTGTCAAAACGTCCTAGAATTTTTTGTTTCCAGTCGTTTTTATTATAGGCTTTGTAGGCATCTAAGCTATCTTTTTGAGTGCTTTCTAAAAATTGAAAAAACAGTTTTTCATCAATGGCATAGTCTTCATTAAAGTCGGACACATGCCCGATGACATAGCCCAAACCCGTATGGGCTTGAGCGATGCCTTGAGCAAGGTCTTCTTTACAGATACCGACCAATGCACGTTCGATATTTTTTTCTAAAGCCAGTTCGTTTAAATTTTTGTTCACAAGTATTCCTCTACGCTCTGCATTGGCGGTTTATAATTTTTTAAAAGCTATATGAAGATTTATGCCACTTTAATTTTGCCTGTAACAGCATCATTAATGAGTGTGGTTTTATATTCTTTAAGCTTTTCAATTTGTGCTGTTAGATTGTTAAGAGCTAAATCAATTTTTATAGATTGCTCATTAATCGCTTCAATAATTTCATTCTGCTCTTCAAATGATGGAAAACCAATTTTCATATTGAAGAACATATGCCCATAAAATCGGAGTCGTGACGAATGTAAGCCAGTGGATACACGATTGTAATGTTCAATATATTTAGTGGTTTTCAATAGATACTCTAAATATTGAGCATTAAAGATATTAGGTTTCTTCTGTCTATAAACACCATAAGACGGACTCACTATTCCTTCATAAGCAGAAACCCCCAATGCCCCCATCCATGCCCACATAATGTTCATAACTAAGTCATTCTTTTTACATAATTTAGAGCCTGAATAATCTTCAGCCATAAACATAGAAACAATTTTTTCAGAGCGTGGCGTTACACCTGTCATATGTGAAACAGATAATAATTCTTCTTGCCCTTCAGATGAACGTTCATCAACTTCATCAAATAAAAATTTAGCTCGGACAACTTCCCAATGCTCAGGAATCTGCCCAATCCACTTCACACCCGAATCCATCGTTGGTACATTTGGATTTAAACCTTGCGTCACTGCTTTTTGAATCACAATTTGCTTACGTTCATTCAGTAAAGCAATTTGCTGTTCTTTAATGGCAATAGCTTGGTTCAGCTCACCAACCTTTGTATCTAAAAATTGTGATATTTCATGCTGACAATCAACATCAGGTAACCAAATAGTCGTGTCTTTAAGAATCGACTTAGTAATGCTATAAACTTTTACACCTTTAACAGCTTTACGAATTTGATTTCGAAAACTTAATGAATCAAACACATAAGCCAAAAATCTAACATTAATATTATTTTTAGGTCGAACAATGACTGTATGATAACCAGCAAAGGTCATCTGATGGCTATTCAAGTAAGTAAAATTTCCCGATCCATCAATATCTTCTGATGTATCAGCAAATACAAAGTCACCATATTTAAGTAAAGATTTTGGTGAACTTTTCAAGTAACTTTCCGATACACATTTTAATTGGTGAGCTTCAGGATTGACCTCAAAACCATATTTAGAATGGACTTCACCATAATTTACACAGGGAATTCCGACATCTTCTAAGTTTTCTTTAGTAATGTTTAAGCCTTTTCCAAAGTCACAAATATCTCGAAATCTTAAAACTTCCCAATCATTAGGTATCTCGCCTAAAGCTTCCACACCTGAATCTTTATAAGCATCATATTTATTAAACATTCTGCTTCCCCTTAAAGACCCAAAATCTGTGCAATCAAACCATCGGCTTGTTTCTCAAGACTTAAAATATTCTTAGCCACAGCTTCAAGCGAACGCAACGGCTTATGTTGGTAGAAATACTTATTAAAACTGATCTCATAACCAATTTTCACCGAATCCAAATTAATCCATGCTTCATCCACATGCGGTTTTACTTCATCTAAGAAATATTGGTGAATACGCTGATTTAACGGCACTGATTCGCTGTCACGGATATCTGCATTGCTTTCATAAGTGATGTACTCACCTTTTTTGCCTGTTGCAAAATAACCAAAGTCAGCTAAATCAGATTCTTCACAGCCTAAATGCTCAAGTAGCTCAGCCAACTTATCGCCATTCAACTTCACGACTTTCTTCAGCACTTTCTCAGCGGTTTCGTCATACCAGCTCACGGCATTTAAAATGCTGTTCTTTTCAGATGCAGATAGTTTTAAATCAAGGGATTTAATTGCTTTATCTACGTTGTCTTTAAACACATTAAAGTCACTTGATTCCGCTTCACCCACTTGCGCCATAATTGCTTGAGCAGATTCAAACAACGTCTTGAGTGATGTCCAATGCTTAATATCAAACAGCTTGGCTTTTGCTTTGGTATTTAAGCTGATCTCTTGCTTCTCACACCAATCTAAAACGTCTTTTTCCACTTCTTTGAGCTTGCCTGCTTGGTACAGCGCATCGCCATAGTCAGCAAACATATATTCCATTGGCTCAAGCAAGGATTTATCAAAACGTAATGGCTGTAAACGCTCCAAACTAAACTGCGCTTTACGACGATCAGGACGTTCGATATTGACTTTATAATAGCCAAAATCACTATTATTAAAGACCTTAGAGGCTAATCCAATTGGATCATTATTGGCATCTAAACCACGCTCAACATCTTGCCCATTGAGGTACACATTTAAAATTTCCTCAAGATGCTCAGGTGCAAACTCACAGTTCTTTTGTCCTAAGTTTTTACGTAACTTACGGTAAAGCAAACTTGCATCAATCAGTTGTACTTTGCCTTTACGTGACTCAGGCTTGTTATTGGATAACAACCAAATATAAGTGGTAATACCCGTGTTATAGAACAAGTTGTTTGGCAATTGAATGATGGCATTCAGCAAATCATTTTCGATGATATAACGACGAATGTTGGATTCGCCGCCACCTGCATCACCTGTAAATAAACTTGAACCATTATGGACAGAAGCAATACGGCTACCAATACCATTTTGCTCAGGCGAGCTCATCTTACTGACCATTTCCATGAGGAATAAAAGCTGACCATCGCTCGAACGTGGCGTTGCATCTTCTTCTTTCAGTTCACCCCAATAGTTTTTAAGCTCGACTCTAAAACGTGGGTCGATGACTTTTTTATCATCGACAATGTATTTTTGATCTGATGCCCAGCTTTTACCATACGGAGGATTTGACAACATAAAGTCAAAACGTTTTGAGGCAAACTCATCACTTGCCAAGGTCGAACCCACACGTATGTTTTCAGGGTTATTGCCCTTAATCATCATGTCAGATTTACAGATGGCATAGGTTTCGTCGTTAATCTCTTTTCCGTAAAGGAAGATGTCACGATCTTCATCGCTATAACGCTCTTCAATAAAGTTTTGTGCTTCAGTGAGCATACCTCCACTACCACAGGCAGGATCATAGACAGACAAGGCATACGGAATACGGTCTTTGATTGGGTCAAAGACCAAATGCGTCATCAGGTCAATCACTTCACGTGGGGTAAAGTGCTCACCTGCCTCTTCATTATTTTCTTCGTTAAATTTACGAATGAGTTCCTCAAATACATATCCCATACCGAGGTTAGACAACCCCCCGAGCTTATAGCCATTTGGATCTTGCGTTTCAAATGGGCTGAGGTTGATGTATGGAGATACAAATTTTTCCAATACATCCAACAATACATCTTTGCTTGCCATGTGGCGGATTTGAGCAAATAAGTTAAAGCAATCGATAATTTCTTTAACGTTATCGCTGAAGCCACGTAAGTAGTCTTCAAAGTTTGCCAATAGAATTTGCTGATTATTAGTCGCTGTTTCAAATAAGCTTTTGAGCGTCCATTGTGAGCTGTTATAAAAGACATAGCCTGAAATATGACGGAGTGGTAAATCATCTAATTCAACGAAATCAGGTTCAGCTTGTTGATCCTGAACTTCAGCTAAAATTGCAGCTTTGGTTGGTTCTAATAAAGTATCTAAACGACGTAACACGACCATCGGTAAAATGATGTCACGGTACTTACCACGTACATACACATCGCGTAGACAATCATCCGCAATAGACCAAATGAAAGAAACCAATTTATTGTGAACTGAATGATCCATGTTTAGACCTAAAACTATCATTATATATGTCGCCAATTTAACACTATTTTCAAATAGTTGGGCAGTGTGTATATTGGCTTCTTTAGGCTTATACGCCAAATTATGTCGCGAAATTTGGTCTAATGAATCTACTCATGCGCTCAGACTGCTTTGCGTAAAATTTAATTCTACTTTAATAAAGAACAGGTTCTCATATGGCAGATTTTGATTGGATAACTGAAGACTTAGGACGCATCAAAAATGAGCTTCGATTAGCTCGTAATACAGCAAGCTGCCGAAAAATTTATGATTGCATGAACATTTCTCCTGAGTTAATGGATACTACTGATCTAACACTCGCGTTCAGACGTGCTTTTGGAGTTTTCTTAGATCCATCTCTTATAAGTGTGAAATTTAATATCAATACAGAAACAATATATATATTGAGAGATTGCATACATAAAGACATTATTGAATATGAGCACCCTTTAGAATTAGAAACATATAACTTAAATATTATTAAAGATATAAATTTAGATTCTGATGAAAAATATAGAACTCTTAAAATACTTCTACAAACCAATATAAATCATATTATCAATATTATTACTTTAATAAATAATACATCTGACTTATCACTTTCCAATGATTATTATGAAATAGAAAAAAATATTTATCTTCTTACTCCAGAATTTATTTTATTTTTAGAATTATTTGGAAATCACCATAAAGCTTATGAGTGGTATTTCTCACAATTCGAAGCAGCCACCCAAAAAGAAAATTTTAATAGAATTTCTAATGATTTTAAAATTATAGCCATAGATTATGAAAATGATATTAAGAACCAAATTATCGAAATATCTATAGAAAGTTTCAAAAATTCAAATTACTGTCAAAATAACAAAGACATAAATTTAAAGAATGATTGGGAGTATGTGGGCTATTTAGCTTCAATAAAGGGAATTGAAGTCGCTGTATCTGATACCGAAAACAAAGTATTGGAATCTTTTCTAAAACTAAAAGAATCTCAAAAACTTTTACTTCACTATTATATTTACCAAAGTAAATATGATGATTTATCTATAGATAAGATGCCTACAGATATTAAAAAATATACTTATCTAGACCTATGCACATATTTAGGAATAATAGCTAAAGATATTTGTAAACAAGCATATATCGAATATTCTAATCAAAATGTTTCACAGGAAAAATAAGGGAGCGAAAGCTCCCTTTCTATTCACGGCTTGCCAACTTACTTTCAATCCATTGATGGATCTCATAAGCTGACCAACCGATACGGTTTTGGGTGATTTTGACTTTCTTTGGAAAGGTCGGATCGTAGTAGGGTGAGTTCTCATCCATCATTTCATAGATGGTTGAACGTCCAACGCCAACTAACTCTACGACCTGCTTGATACTAATCAGTTGGTTCATTTGGAATGTTTGTCCTACAAATGTACTCATGGTGTTTACTCCGATCTCATGATGTCGAGCAACTCGCTCATGAGATACGGCAATCCCGTAAGGTTTTACACTGTCCGATTCAATTCAACGCAGTCACTGAGCCTTTTAAACCCTGTTGAATATTAAAAGACTCATTTTTAACAACTGACTGCTGTTGCTCCTCTGTCTGATAAAACTCCTCTACTACATCCAATCCTTCCTCTATATCCATTTCAAATTTCGCATTAGCAAAGCCCTGTCGTGCCATCTGATCGAGTGCCTCTTGATTGAATCCAGCCTGCTTACTTTGCTGATCAATCTCATGTGCAGTGTGAATCGCAGACTGCAAATCCACACCCTCTCTTAATGTTAAATCCACATAATACACAGGCTGACGATAACTCTGCGTTGTACTCTTACCTCGTAATGTCAGTTGTAGTGGCAAGCATGAAAGCAAACCATTTGATGCTGCATGGTAGTAACTCAGTCGAGCTGCCAAAGTCCGAATGCTGTTAAAGCCTGTGGTTCTAAAAATGAATGTGCCAAATTCATCCGACTCATCTAAGTTCACATGTAAACGTCCATATGGTTTGCAGTGTCCACCTTGAGCTAAAGGACATAAATCAGGAGAAGGGCATGGATGCTGTTCAACACCTTGGTTGGTTAAACGCTGACAAGTTTGACCATCACCCACACAGACAGGACGTCCAGTCTGGCGATCAAATAAGATGTATTCTGCGCGTAAGTTCAGATCAGGATCATTAAAGATCATGCGGACAGGGATTGAACGGAGTTTCTGATTCGGAGCATTCGCTCGAAGCTGTTCATCTAATGGGTGCTTGACCCATCCTTCTTTATTTTGGATTTGCGAGGTTATGGTGAATTGATCATCTTTTTCAGGTAGACGTTTGCCATTCTTTTCCACGATTCGACCAATACTGATACGTCCAAGTGTAGGCGGTGTGATCGCTAGACCTTTGATCATGGTGATACTCCTATATTTAATTCCTTACAGATTTGGGTGCTTCTATGTAGGTCAGAACACGGACCAAATAAGTTATCCAAATGTTAAAAAGCTGAGTTTTAGCTGCAAAGATCGCGACCGATTTGCTCTCTACACATGATGTAGAGAGCGGGGAGCGATTTTTGTGCATTTTTGATGAAGTGAATGAGATGGGCTTAATCGATATAGATGTTGAAGCGACGACTGCCCTGTCTTTTCAATGGGTATTGATCAATAAGATCAGGCTGATGCTTAAGCAGTGCTTTGGTATCCAAACTGACACTATCATTGGCTTTCTTCCACACTACTGAACCACGACTAAACGTGGCACGCTCTGCATCCTTCATCATCATTTGGATTTGATGCTTGAGTTGATCGAAGCGTTCTTGCTTATGCTGAATCTCTTCTTTCAGTTTGATCAGCTTATCGAACATGAGATTGGCTGTTTCATTCTGTGATAGATCTTCAACTGTTAGTGGTACATGCATTGGATACAACTGCTGAATGGCTTTGGCTGCCGATTCACTCGCATCCACAGATGGTGGTGTATCCTTTTCCACACATTCCCAGAAGTAACGTTCTGCATTAATGATGTGCTGAATCACAGATTCAGAACGAGTGACTTTAAAGATTTTGGTTTCATGCCCACAGAGCAAAACACAAACATGGGCTGCCTGTTTTCCTGTCACAGCTAATTGGTGCTGTACCTGACACAAGACATAAAGGGGTACGCCATCACGCCACAGCTTTGCTCCATGCTCCCCTGCTGTTTTACATTCAAGGATCTGTACTTCATCACTCCCGACAACGGAGTAATCTAAGTTTGCCAACATGAAATGTTTGTCAGGATCAGGGTGCTGTAACACTGCATTGACTCGACGTACCTTATTGTTGGTGTGCATGCTGTAATACTCAGCCACTAAAGGTTCAAGTTGCTTGCCCCAATACAGTGGTGCAACCCCTGTACTTTCATCTTCAATGGACTGAGCTTGTCGACCTGTTTTGATTAGCCACAGTTCTAGCATCGACATGTATGGGTTTAATCCACATGCCGTAGCTGCGTCACTGCTACCGATACCTTGCTTACGAACTTCAAGCCAATCTTGATACGCCATATCTTTGGTGCTGACTAAGCGTTTTGCAGAATTAGCTCGCTTGGTTGTGGCTAATGGGTTTAATGCCGTTTGCACACCTGTCTGTACAGATTGATTAGAAATCGGTGCAATTTGATTCATAGTTCTATCCTTATAAATTTCAGTTTTGTAAAAAAGAAGCGCATAAAAAAGCCATACCCGACACGAGGTCGGGTATGGCGATATGCATGCTGATTCAGATTGTTGATTGTGAGTTGAAACTAGATAGCTTTATATGTGTGCTTTATTCAGCGATTGTTGAGACTTGCGGGGTTAGAATTACATGAGCTTAGGCTATCAAGCACAGAGCTTGTTCTAATCCACGTTGTTTAAGACCTGCGCCTGCACCAAACCATGCTGAATCGAGACGATGATCTGTACTCATGGCACGACGTTCATGATCAACGAATTCCGTGATCGAACACAGTAAGCCATAAGCCGTACCTTTAGCAGATGAAAGATCTGCCCCTCGCCCCTGACCATTAAACATGTCGAGTGCTTTGGTCATAGCTCTTCCATTTGGTTCAGTTTTATTTTGCTGTGGTGGGTTACTTGCCACCTGACGGTAGAACTGAATGATGTTCTCTTCAGGATCAGAAATTGACATGGTGCTATTGTTGAACACAGCATCAAAGTAAGCCTTAGCTTCCTGCTGACTCACCTTACGCTGCGTGAGCTGTTTCATTTCATACATGTGCTCATCCCATGCACGCACTGAAATACCCAATTGCTGTTTCACCTTCTCTGCATCAAACTTGGTGCTATGTGGAACTTTCACTACACCAGCACTACTGCTCTGCCCACGTAATGCAATCGCCAAAGTGTTGTTACAGACCACTCGGATACTGGTGAACTGTGCTGTCGTTGCCAAAGTGCCGTCACACGCAGTAGCCAGCAGGATATAACCATTACTGACATCCTTAGACTTTAAAGCGGAACTTTGACCTGTACGTGCCAAAGCCCAGAACTTCTTCCCACCTTTCAAAACCCCTGCGGTTTCTAACTTAAAGCCAGATTGCTCAGTCAGATCCCGGTAGAACTCCAGAATCTCTTTAGGTTGAACTTCCTGATAACGCTGACTGACTACAGATAAAGGTGCATGGGTATCTGAACGATACAACACTCGCTGTTCTTCAAATGGCATGATAATGCTCTGACCACGTTCATTTTGTGCCATGTAGCTGACATTGGAGGATTCAATCCGCCAGTCCATCCCGGCTTGCTGTGCCCAGACTTCCAGTGGTTGATTCGGACTTAGCTGATTACCGAGACCATGCCAAGGGGTTTCGCCAACATAGGCGATTTGTTCAATTTGATGTGCCATTGATTCGATCTCCTATGCTGATTCAACGAAAGTTCTGCTGACATTGATTACAGTGGTAGTAGGTCATGGTGATAGGCTTTTTCGGCTCATCGAATACACTACTGAATAGACCACCAATAACTGCACCTGCTAGTCCACCAAGTAATGGGGATACAGGTAAAGGTAAGCTCTTTGAGATGGATGCACCAATGGTGGCAAACGATGCTGATGCTGCAAGACCTGATGATTCAGTTCCATTCACTTGTTGATTCACAACTTGGATGACCTGATCAGATAAACAGTAAGGACAAGTTAAACTCATAATATACATCTCCAAAAATGACAAAGGCTTACCGATTGGCAAGCCCTGAAAGTTGAAATAACTTTGTTTTCATCTAGATGATGTATATCTGAGATTATTTTCAAATCACTGAAAGGTACGCATTTTAGGACTGAGCTTTACACGTAAGTGTTGCGCTTCTTTCTCAGGGTTCACTAGATAAGCACCTGCATTACGAAGGTTACGAACCTCCACTGGATTATCCCGATGTATTCTACCAATACCAAGAATACCGAGCTCTCTATACTTAGCTATTTGCTTAGGATCATGACAGTTGAAATAACAGCCCTCATCATTAGTAATCTGCTTCCACAACTTCCCGACCTTATCCGCTATAGCCCATCCTTTTTGACGTTGATGCCCATTGAAGATTAACAACAGATGGCAATGATAACCTTTGGTTTCACCCTGCTCTAACGCCCATGCAGAATCGACTAAGTCATGAAACGGATCTTTACGCTTAGATATCGCTTTACGCAATTCTTCTAAATCTTGATAGAACATTTGGATATCGATGATATCGTGACAGCTTTGCAAATATGCAATATCCACTCTCACTACTTCTAACTTTGAATATCGACTAAGAGCTCTATCTAATTTTTTCGATAAAGATTCCAGATTACGTTTTTCGTTCTCACGATGCCTACGGAAATCTTTCAGCTGTCTACTCTGGTACCCCTTAAAGTAATTTTGATAGTAATCAAATGATTCACATTTCAACTCATCGACGACTTCATCAAAATCTAAATCATCAATATCATGCTCATCTAACCAATCACACCATGCATTGATATAACCAAAGTACTGAAAGCCTGAACGGTAAATATCATCAAAATGAATCAATAACTCTGCAAACTCTTCATAGAAATCCAATGGTTCATTCTCAGCCTTAATCCATAAGTTTGTAGTTACTTCTAGTTGGATTGTTAATTTAGACTCATTAATTGATTTACTCATGTTTAATACTCAATATGGAAATAGCTCCATATGACATGGGTAAACTGTATAAATATAAATTTTAGTTAGATTGTACTTAATGCTATAAGCTTATGAGTAGTAAGAGTATTAATCTCTATATGATATATATTTAATAATATTAATAACCTGCCATTACAAATTTGAATATTTGTTAGCCAAACAACATATTCAACCAATATTTTCAATTTTTTTTTCACAATATTTGAAGCTCTATTGATCAACAAGGATAATCGATAGAGCCTACTTTTGAAAAAGTTATGCGGTGAATATCAAGCATCAGCTTTATTTGATTTAGTGCTAGGCTTTCGCTTTTTTTTACGAGGTAACGTACCTCTGATAAGCCATTTAGGAGTATCTGAATAAAATGTATTATCTAACAGATCCTTATATACTATGTAAGGAGCCAAGTTATTGATAATAATATTTTTTAGTGGTTTATCAATTGATTCTACTAGCAACTCTTGATATGCCAACCCTTCTACAGAATTAAATATTTTTTTAACTCGGCACGAAGCCTTTAAATCTAATGGCGGTTGAAATGCCTCACTAGCCTTCTTGAGCGTTTCCTGCCATCTTTCACTAACAACATCCGCTAAATTAGAATAATTATTCAGTACTTCACGATCAAATACAAAAACAATATCGGCAAAGAATCGTCTTTTATCTGACACTTGGCTTGTATCATTTTCAACCCATGCCCCTACATACGCCCTAAGCTTAGATAATGGTGCTCTCCGTTTTCCCGCATGCAACATCTGATATAAAGCAGAACTTAGCCCTTTTTGTTTCATAAAGCCGTTCTTCATCTCACAGCTAAGTGAGCATCTAATTAAAACGCAATCGCGCTTAAAAGCCCCTCTCAAATAATTTTGGATTTTCTCGACTCGTTGCTCATGCCTTGGAATATTTATGTGCTTATTTTGCCCTAACGTAATAGCTATGGGACTATATATTGATTGAAATAGTCCCCCATAGTACTTAAAGTCTTCAATCTTAGATTTATAAAAATTAGCTCGTGTATGATCAAAAGGAAATGACAAAAAATCCTGATAGTCATATTTTCTGAACTGCCCGAAAAAATAATGCAATAGCCTTGATCGATAAACGCCCCCAATTCGAGTTCCCAGCGTAATAATAGAATCATGTTGCATGAGCAAATCTACAAATTGAAACAGCGTTCTTTCAACTATTTGCTGCGCTCGCATTTCATTAGGCTGTAAGGATCGCGAATATTTGACCGATAGCATAAAAATTTCAATTTTTTCTAGAAGCTTAAGCTCTGCTTCCGTTAACTTAAATGTTGCGTAAGATGACAAATTTTCTTGATATTGCAAAATAATATTCTTCAAATAGTCTTTGCTATAAGCATCTAAATGATTTTGTACCCAACACAAGTCGAATAAAGCATATTGAGTTAAATCACCTAATACACGATGTGGGTTAGGGTGCTTTTTGAACTTTTGTATAATGATATGCACGTTTTCATTAAAATTAATTTCGTGATTTTCCCGCCCAATAATGTCATCATTTGTAGACTTGAACATAAAGTCCTGATCCAATCTCACAAGAAAATCTAAACAATTCTCAATGAATATAGCTTTATTCTTTTCATCGTAAAGGCATAGATTAAATTGCTTATTGAAGACCTCACTACTTGAATTAAAGTTATCATTCCAATTCATAATACTGACATCAATATTCAAGTCATATGATTTTAGAAGCTCATGGCACTGTGTTTTGATCTCACTTATTGTTCTATGTTCCGTGTAATCAGATGTTGTTTCAAATACCCATATACAGAAGTAGTCTAAGCCATTATTGTGACCATTCAAGCAAATATAATAATTACGTAATAACCCCTCAACTGAGATCTGCCGTAAAAGCTCATATCTCTTGCTATGAAGTTTTGCAATTTCATCATCTGCATTATTGCTATCAATTCGAATTACAGTACTTAAAACATGTAATTTTTTACCTATCTTAAGTAGCTCGTCTAAATCACTTAGTATTAAACTTTTCGTTTCTGAGAATTTTTCAGCTGGTATGCCATATCGTCTTAAATTATCAATGTAATGTTCATACCATATTTTCAAGAAATCATTCTGCCAACTCCCTGCATAAAATTGTCTGAATTGTTCCTGCCTCAGGAAATGTTGCTGCTGTTTTAGATTTGTTGATTTAGCAGTCCTATGGACAAAACTATCAAAGATTCGACCGAATTCAGTTAGTCTTTTATTTTTTAGACCCATTTGTAGCTGATCAAAGTTAGGCATTACATAAAGTTGATCTAGCGCTTTTCCTATACCCAATAGAAGCTGCTGACTTCTATATCGGCCTACTTGATTCGTTTGCTCACCGCAATGTAAGTGCCGAAACTCCGTTTCGATCTGTTCACACCACTGCAAAATATTTACCAATAAATTAATTGTTTCTTTATATGCACAACCTGCCTTGGGTTCTTGAGAGGAGAACGTATCCTTCATAGATTTAGAATACATGTAACCTAATAATTTATTGTAATTTGAAAGCTTCATACTATAAATATAACTATTTCAATAATCTAAGTTGTTGATAATATAAATTATAAAAACACTTTAAAACAGGTTTATCACATATATTTTAAGTAAATTAAATCATTTTTCACACATAGCAAATAAGCAATAAATATATTTATTAATACACTAATAATTAAGCAATACAGAAATGTTAGGTATAAAAAACCACGCCATCAGGCGTGGTTTTTTTACATATACTGAGTGACTTACTTCATCCATTCCTGCACCTTCTCCCCATACCATTCCATAATCATTACTCGTTCATCCCAATACTGTGCTCGGTTATAAGCAGCATGAATGTTGTTTTTGTCGCACAGGTGCAAGCTTACTAATCAATCCATAGTCTTATGCATCAACCGATCTAAATAGTCAGACCATGATTGCATCATCACCGTACGTTCTTCTAAATATTTTGTACGGTTGTATGCTCTTCCATGCATATCACGAACCTGATGAGCCAGTTGCTGTTAAATCCGCTCAATTGGAAATTTTAGAACCTCATCCAAGAGTGTTCTCGCAGTCGCTCTAAAGCCATGACCTGTCGTCTCACCATTTTCAAAACCATATTGTTTCAATCGTTTGTTAATCGTCGATTCGCTAATCGTTTTGGACTGATCCCGCATCGATACAAAGCAATACTCCGTATAACCTGTTATTTGGTGTAATTCTTTAAACAAGGTGATAACCTGATCTGACAGAGGAACAATATGCTGTAATGCGGTCTGATTCTTCGTTTTAGGAGGAGTGTATTTCCAAACCCGATTTTCAAAATCAATGTCTGCCCACTTGGCTCCTCTCAATTCTCCTGGGCGTACAAAAACATGGGGTAAAATTTTTACAGCATAATCTATCGCAATGTCACCACGGCCAACACTATTATTAATGTTACTCAATAACCGTCCTAGCTTCTGCTCATCTGTGATCGCAGATCTATGCTTGGTTTTACCAACTTTTAAGATTCCACTAATTTGGTCTGCCACATTAAATTGACATAACCCTAAAGCAATCGCATAACGAAAGACTTGAGATGCTTTGCTTCTCATGCGCTTTGCTGAATCTGTCTTACCCTGTCTTTCGTAAATACGACAAACTTCTAAAATTTGCGATGGTGTAATACTGTCTATTGGATAATCCCCAATTGCAGCATACAACTTACCCCAAACAAATTGATTCCTTCGTTGAGTACTAGGCTCTAACTCCTCTGTCTTTCTATATTCATCCGCGATTAAAGCGAAAGTATTTTTGCCTGATTTAGCTTCTTCTTCATTTTTCTTCACAACCGCTGGATCTATATTTTGGGCGAGTAATTCTCGACATTCAGTTCTTTTTGCTCGTGCATTTAGCAACGATACCTCTGGGTATATCCCAAAAGAAATGCTATTACGTTTTTTAGTGATTGGGCGAGCATAGTCCCACCTCCAATAGGAGTTACCATTTTTATCAATGATAAAAAATAGTCCTTTACCATCGGCTAGTTTAATTTGAACCTTGGTTGATAACTTTTTATGTGAATTTACAGCTGAACGAATCTGTGTATCTGTCAGATTTACAATTATTTTTGGCATTTTTACGGTAAGCCTTTGCAATAATTTTGAAATTACCGCAAAAATTACCGCAAAAAACTTAAATAACCTAAAACATGCTCGGACAATATCGGATAAGAGAAATACATAAGTTGTTTATTTTTAATGATTTTCGTATTTGATCGGATAAGATGAAACAAAGAAATGGTGCGCTCAGCGGGACTCGAACCCACGCCACAGGCTTCGGAGACCTGTACTCTATCCAGTTGAGCTATGAGCGCATCTTTTTTGGATCGCGCACATCATAACAAAAAAAAGCATAAGGTAAAGCAACTATCTCTAACTTCATCATTTTTATGCTTAAGCTTTATACAATGTTCCAAAACAGCAACACAGAATTGCATGTGAATCACTTGGCTTATTTTGCGAGATCACTCACAATATCTCAACTTTTCACCATTTGAGATATTCATGACTGATGCACTGATCTTAAGGGATGTGTCAAAGACCTATCGCAATGGCTTTCAGGCATTGAAAGGGATTAACTTAAATGTACCAGAAGGTGAATTTTATGCGCTATTGGGGCCTAATGGCGCAGGAAAATCTACTACCATCGGTATTATCAGCTCATTAACAAAAAAAACCTCCGGTACAGTCGAAATTTTTGGTCATAATCTGGATACCCACCCTTCCCAGGCCAAACAGTGCCTAGGTGTAGTACCTCAGGAATTCAACTTTGCCCAGTTTGAAAGAACCTTTGATATTTTGGTGACTCAGGCAGGCTATTACGGCATTCCTAAAAAAATTGCACAGGAACGGGCGGAGCTTTATCTGACCAAACTGGGTTTATGGGAAAAACGTTCCACTCAGGCCCGCATGTTATCGGGCGGGATGAAACGTCGCCTGATGATCGCGCGTGCCATGATGCATGAACCGAAACTGCTGATTCTGGATGAACCGACGGCAGGCGTTGATATCGAGTTGCGTCGTTCGATGTGGGAATTTTTGAACGAGATGAATGAAAAAGGCACCTCCATCATTCTGACCACGCATTATCTAGAAGAAGCAGAAATGTTGTGTCGCCGCATTGCGATTATCGATCGCGGTGTGATTAAAGAAGACACCACCATGAAAAGCTTCCTGAGTCAGCTCAATGAAGAATCGTTTATTTTTGATCTGGCCGAACCGATTGAACCTTTGCATCTGGATATCATCGGCGTGCGATTTAACCTGATCGATCCGATGACCTTAGAAATTACCATGGATAAGGCACATACCATGAATGATCTGTTCCAGTTGCTGGAATCACAGAATATTCAGGTACGCAGTATGCGCAATAAATCCAATCGTCTGGAAGAACTTTTTGTGAAAATGGTCGAGAAAAATCTGGATGGAGCTGCGCAATGAACATTAATCAACTCAGCGTAGCTTTATATACCATTATCTATAAAGAAGTGCGTCGCTTTATGCGCATCTGGCCGCAGACCCTGTTACCACCTGCCATTACCATGAGCTTATATTTCGTGATCTTCGGTAATCTGGTCGGCTCACGTATCGGGGAAATGGGCGGCTATAGTTATATGGAGTTCATTGTGCCCGGTCTGATTATGATGGCCGTGATCACCAACAGCTATGCCAACGTCTCGTCTAGTTTCTTCAGCTCAAAATTCCAGAAAAGTATTGAAGAACTGATCATGAGTCCTGTACCGATGCATGCCATTTTATGGGGGCATGTATTGGGCGGTGTGATTCGTGGGATACTGGTGGCGATCATTGTGAGTGCAGTGAGCTTATTTTTTGCTGACTTATATATCACCAATTGGTTTGTGACTATATATACAGTTTTAATTACTTCCCTGCTGTTTTCCTTGGGTGGTTTTATCAATGCCGTTTATGCCAAATCTTTCGATGATATCTCGATCATCCCGACTTTTGTGTTAACGCCACTAACCTATTTGGGTGGTGTATTTTATGCTATTTCCAGCTTAAGCCCATTCTGGCAAAATTTATCTTTAATTAATCCTGTCGTGTATATGGTGAATGC
The DNA here is from genome assembly GCF_031844225.1 of Acinetobacter sp. RRD8. GTDB lineage: Bacteria > Pseudomonadota > Gammaproteobacteria > Pseudomonadales > Moraxellaceae > Acinetobacter. The sequence continues at coordinate 49,434 of NZ_JAUZUU010000004.1, read as the reverse complement.
TTTCCGCTATGGCATTTTAGGACATAGCGATGTCAATGTCGCCATTTCACTGACAGTAATTACCTTATGTTGTGCCGTGCTGTATGCAGTGGCCTATCATTTACTCTCCCGTGGTTCAGGAATGCGTGAATAATGAGTGTAGAACAATCTCTCCTTGGTAAAGACACCAATTACCCGACAGAATATCATCCTGATGTTCTGTTTCCGATTTCACGCGCGCCTGCCCGTGAACAATACGCACATGTTGAAGCGATTCAGCAAGGTGCAGACTGGTGGCATGTGTTTGAAATTTCCTGGTTAAATCCAGCAGGTGTGCCACAAGTCGCCATTGGCCGCATTAGCTTGCCAGCGTCCTCGCCGAATCTGATCGAATCCAAATCCTTGAAGCTGTATTTCAATAGTCTGAACTTTGCCAAGTTTGAATCTAAAGAAGCCTTTATCGCGACGGTAGAAAAAGATTTATCTACTGCGGCTGAAGCTGAAGTCAAACTGCAACTGTTTCAGGTCGATGAATTAGAGATCAGTAAGCCGGAAGGTATCTGTATTGATGAGCTTATACCTGAACGTCTGGAAAATCATCCAGATGCCAGTTTATTGGCTTTGGATTCGAAGGATGCAGCAGAAGGCGAAATACAGCTGTATTCACATTTACTCAGAAGTAACTGCCCTGTCACTGGCCAGCCGGACTGGGGAACAGTTTTTATACGTTATCAGGGTAAAAAACCTTGTTATAAGAGTATTTTAGCTTATATTATTTCCTACCGTCAGCATAATGGTTTCCACGAACAATGTGTGGAGCAGATGTTCGCCGATATCTGGCAGCAACTGAAACCGGAAAAGCTGATGGTCTACGCAACCTATACACGCCGTGGTGGATTGGATATCAACCCTTGCCGTGTATCGGATTTAACATGGATGCCTCGCCCTATTCGTTTAGCGCGACAATAAAAAACATTGAGGTTGAACAATGCCATTTTTTGGGTTTATTCCTTCTGCAGAGCTTTTAAATACAATTCAGACTGCACAAAAAAACAAAAATTCAAGTGAGCCGCTTTACCCATTGCGTGATAAAACCGCATTAATGATTAATGATGAAATTATTGATGCGATTCTTACCGAGCTGGTGCGTCGCTTTCCTGCCAGCGATAAACGTGATACTGCGGAAAAACTGGCTGGCTATATCAAGTCGACTGTTGCGGTTTTACTGAAGCAGCTATTAAGTAAAGCGCCGAACGATGTGGTCAGAGAGTCAATTGCATTCTCTGAGCGCAGTCTGTTTAAAGATCCTGAAGGACATTTCCGCATTGGTGAATCACTGGATGCCAGTCTGGTGACGAATTTAAAACATCATTACGCAGAACTTAAAGCCGGTCAGACTATTGATAAACAAGCGTTCAGCAACCTGTACAAGCAATTTGGTGAAGCGACAGTACGACATTTTATGGTCGACTTTAATAAAACCCTGGATCTTGGCATGATCAAACGCAAGGCAGCAGATATTGGCGCATCTGCAGTGATCAAGGCCATCAATATGGCAGCAGATAAAATCATTCTGAATTTGAATAAAGATGAGCTGCGCGCCATGGCCGAATATCACGACACTTTGTTCTATACAGAATAGTTCAAGATTTTCTACAAATCTTGAGGAATTAGCCTGACTTCGGTCAGGCTTTTTTATGATCAGTGAAATAGCTTGTTACAGATAAGCGACTCTATAAGACAAACTGCCGTAAAAATAGCCAATCCATCGCTATTTTTGTATAAGCGGCTAGGTCTCTTATTCATCCGAATGTTATCTTTAATCTGGCACTTTAAGCCCCACGATTGAAAAAATTTATCAATCTTTTTCATGGCATGATTCAAATGACATCGCCAGCAACTCATCAAAAAAACTGGAAATCGTAGCAAGATGTTGAAATCGGATTTTTATAAAAAGTTTAAGCAGCTTTCAATCGCACTTACCGCATTTGGTCTCAGCAGTTTGAGTCTGGCCAACGATTTCCAATATCACCCTTCTTATGCCGCTTTTAAGCAGAACGCCATGCAGAGCTATGGGCTGAGTGCCCAGCAAGTAGATTCCGCCATGAGCGGGACGCGTAATTTGCCTAATATTATCAATATCATGAATCGCCCAGGTGAAAGTAAGCCTTGGTATTCGTATAAAACTAACTTCCTGGCTGAATCTACCATTCAGCGCGGCGTACGTTTTAAACAGCAATATGCAGAAACGCTTAACCGTGCTGAACAGCAGTTTGGTGTACCACAGGCGATCATTCTGGGCATTTTAGGTGTAGAAACCGGTTTTGGTAGCAACAAGGGCTCTTTTGTCACTCGTGATGCCCTAGCAACCTTAGGGTTTGGCTATGAACGTCGTGCCCAGTATTTTCAGGATGAACTAGCTGCTTTAATTGCCTGGTCGTATAGAGATGGTGTTGCCACCTCTTCTGTGGTGGGTTCGTATGCCGGCGCTGTTGGCTATCCGCAGTTTATGCCGAGCAACATTCCAAAATTCGGCGTGGACTACGATGGCAATGGTCATATTGACCTGCGTAACTCAGCGGTAGATGCGATTGGTTCGATTGCCAACTATCTGGCACAGCATGGCTGGCAGCGTAATCAGCCAATTGCCTTTCCGGCACGTTATACCGGTTCAAATCCAGATGCCGTGATTGCCAAGGATCTGACTCAACCTACCCCCTATGGTGTGTTAAAAACTCAAGGCATCAGCCCAATGAATCCAATCGTAAAAATTGACGATCTGGATCTGGTTAATGTAATTCAATTACAAGAGAATTATGGCTCGATTTACTATATCACTTATCCAAATTTTCAAGTGATTACCACTTATAATCGCAGCCGTATGTATGCTACTGCTTTGTGGTTATTAGGTACCGAAATTACCAGCCGTTAACACTAAAAATTAATACAAATTATGAAAGTCAACATTTTTATGGGTTAATTTGTGCATATTTTAAGCAATTTTAATATTATGTTACAATATTGATTATTTTTTGATCAATCATTGTTTATTTTGCGTTCTTTTTTTAACTATTTTAATTAAACACTAGACAGGGTATTGCTGGCATGAATATTATCCATTTCGTTAAATGTAGTTGCATAAGTTAAATATCAGGCATGTTTACATGGTTTTTCAGCCATTTATGAACAACCAATAGATATGCTGTTAGGAGTTGATTCGATGCATTCTTCAATTTTGAAGTCTTTTATGGCCATTGCCACGATCGTCACGCTGACGCAATCGCAGGCAGATATGGTTCCGTCATCTTCATTCACCAATGAAAATGACAATTCGCGTCTTGCAACGCGAGTACTCAATAAAGAAGCTCAAAGCTTCAATTCAAATTTCACAAATTTGAACAGCCTTTCAATCACTGAGCGTTCGGGCGATAAAGTTCGCCGTGAAACCATTGCAGCGAAAATTGAACTTCCTGCAGAAGAGCCTTCAGTGATTGAAAAACTGAATACAGTGGCTTCTAATACTGTACGTAAATTCAGTCAGACAGGTACAGCGTCTTGGTATGGTCGTCAATTCCACGGCCGTAAAACCGCAAGCGGTGAAACCTTTGACATGAACGCAATGACAGCTGCTCATCGTAGCCTGCCATTGAACTGCTATATTCGCGTAACCAACCGTAATAACGGCAAGAGCGTCGTGGTTAAAGTAAATGACCGCGGTCCTTTCCATGGTAACCGTGTTGTTGATTTATCTTACGGTGCTGCGAAACAGTTGGGTATTACCAGTGCCGGTACTGCAAAAGTCAGTATTGAACGTGTCGCTGGTCCAAATTCTTAAGATTTGACCTGCAACACATTTAACAAAAGCCACAGTAATGTGGCTTTTTTATTGTGCTCATTTTTCCAAAAAAAAATAAACGCCCCTGCTCAGCACTATCTTAAAGTTCTTTCAAGAAAATTTTGTTAGGCTCATTCTGCCTGATAAAATTCACTCGCTTGCATGATTAACTTTTGACCATATCCGGATTCTGCTTTATATTTCCACATAAGCAAAACATGTTCATGGAATGGAGCGAAGAATGAAAACAATATCTGAATGGTTCGATGAATATAGTGACAGCCATCAAAATAAAACCAATAAGCTGATTCACTGGGTCTGCGTACCAACCATCTATTTTTCGATTATTGGCATTCTGGCGCATTTCAGCGCTTTGCTAACTACCCTGCTACTGGTTTTGGCTTTTATCTTCTATGCACGTCTGGATCTTGTTTTGGCAGTAGCGATGGCTGTATTAACGTTGGTGATGGCTTGGCTCATCTGGATTCTGCCAGTTGGTACCAGTTTCTTTATTGCACTGTTTGTCTTGGCCTGGATTGGCCAATTTTATGGGCACAAAGTGGAAGGTAAAAAGCCTTCATTCTTCAAAGACCTCCAATTCCTCCTCATTGGCCCAATTTGGTGCATGGATGCCTATTTAGGTAAAATCCTACCGAACTGGAAATCACGCCATAACAGCGCAATTATGAGCGTTTAAACGCTATATTCGATTTATTCAATTAGAAGAACCTTATTGATAGGTTCTTCCTTGATGTTTTAACCACCCATCAACATGTTTTCGCGCCGGGTCATGATGCGTCCAGTGAATCACCCCTCCCTTGTCACTGTATTCATATTCTCCATAAAACTCGACCTGATCCTGTCTTTGAATATTCTGAATACGCGGCGCCAGATCGATATTATGCGCAACTAGTACAGTTTGACCGTTTGGTAATTCGAGGATGAACTTTTGATGGCGCGATCCTTCATGATCATCTGGCAAAACGGCAATCACCTGCCCACTTGAACGAACCTGTAGATCACTCTGGCGCTGTTGAAACGCCCGTGCAATTCGGTCCAGATCATCAGTGGCTTGAGAAGGTTCTAAGTTAGGCTCTGAATGAAGCGTTTCAGTTGTGGTATCAGATGCGGATGGAATAAGTGGTTGGGATTGCTGTAGATCCAGGCCCAGATAAGCAGCAATCAAAAGTGCAATGACTGCACCAATGCCCAGATTGGTTTTATTTGGCATTTTTTATAACTTTTTTATTAAATGATAAATACATGATCTGAGCTCTATCACCAAACCCAAATCCTATTCTTGAATTGCTGATGAAGAATAAATCAACATAAAAAAGCCCCATCAATCAGATAGGGCTTTTTCTAATTCCTCAGGAATTATTTTGCAGCAGCTTGAGCAGCAGCAACTTCTTCAGCGAAGCTCATTTCTGCTTTTTTCTCAATGCCTTCACCAACTTCGAAACGAACGAAGTTTGCAACTGTAGTACCAGTTGCTTTAAGAACGTCTGCAACTTTCTTATCGTTGTCGATTACGTACATTTGACGCTCAAGCACAACTTCATTCAAGTATTTCTCAACAGAACCTACAACCATCTTCTCAACGATATTTGCTGGCTTGCCAGATTCAAGTGCTTTCGCTTCAGCAATTTCTTTCTCTTTCGCGATAAGCTCAGCAGAAACGCCTTCAGCATTTACAGCAACTGGGTTGAACGCAGCAACGTGCATTGCCAAGCCTTTACCTGTAGCTTCATCACCAGTGTAAGAAACAACAACACCGATTTTAAGACCGTGTTTGTAAACTGCAAGGTTTTCGCCTTCAACAATTTTCGCACGACGTACTTGGATGTTTTCACCGATTTTTTGAACAAGAGCGATACGCGCTTCTTCAACAGTCGTACCATCTTCTAGTTTCAATTCAGCGATTTGAGCAGGATCAGTTACGTTTGCAGCAAGTGCAGCAGCAGCAACTTTCGCAGAGAAACCAGCAAAGTTTTCGTCTTTTGCAACGAAGTCAGTTTGACAGTTAACTTCTAGAAGAAGTGCTTTGTTGCCGTCTTGAGCAATTGTGATCGCGCCGTCAGCAGCAATGTTACCTGCTTTTTTAGCAGCTTTAGCTTGACCAGATTTACGTAGGTTGTCGATCGCTAGTTCAACGTCGCCGCCCGCTTCTGTCAAAGCTTTTTTACATTCCATCATTGCAAGACCAGTACGATCGCGCAATTCTTTAACCATGCTTGCTGTAACTGCAGTCATGTTTATCTCCTAAATTCGGTAGAAAATGAATTCTTTTTAGAACAGAAACGGCCCAGAGGAGTTCTCATGGGCCGCCTGCATACATAACGCTTACTTTGCCACCATCACATGTCGCAAAAATGACAAGCTAGCGTCAAACGCATTAAGCCTCAGAAGCTGGAGCTTCTTCTGCTTTAGCTTGTGCATTTGCTTGTGATTGAGCATATTCTTTACCAGCAAGAATCGCATCAGCCATAGCAGAAGCATAAAGTGTTACTGCACGGATCGCATCATCGTTACCCGGGATAACGTAGTCTACGTTGTCTGGGTTAGAGTTTGTATCAACGATACCGATTACAGGAATACCAAGGTTCTTCGCTTCTTTGATTGCAATCGCTTCGTGATCAACGTCGATTACGAATAATGCGTCAGGTAAACCACCCATGTTTTTAACGCCGCCTAAGCCACGCTCAAGTTTTTCCATCTCACGAGTACGCTCTAGAGCTTCACGTTTAGTCAGCTTAGCGAAAGTGCCGTCTTGAGATTGAGTTTGAAGGTCTTTTAAACGGTTGATAGATTGGCGAAGTGTTTTCCAGTTCGTCAACATACCACCTAACCAGCGGTGATCTACATATGGTTGACCAGCGCGTTGAGCTTGTTCACGGATGATCGCAGAAGCTGCACGTTTAGTACCAACGAACAAAACTTTGTTCTTTTTGCTAGCCAAGTTGTTAGCAAAGTTCAAAGCATCATTTAACGCAGGAACAGTGTGCTCAAGGTTGATGATGTGAATTTTGTTACGCGCACCAAAGATGTAATCACGCATCTTTGGATTCCAGAAACGAGTTTGGTGACCAAAGTGCGCGCCAGCTTGAAGAAGGTCGCGCATGCTTACGTTGTAATCTGCCATTTTCTTTACCTTAAAGTTTGGGTTAGGCCTCCATATACCCGCATTCTCCACCCTAAAGGGCACCCAGAGTAATGTGTCGATATATGTGCGGATTTTTTTGCCTCATCGCACAAAGCCCGTGAAATTTATTCACGAAAAAGCATTTGATAAAATGGGCGGCTATTTATACCATAGTCACACACAAATTTCCAAAAGTTTTTAGAGATCATGAACAACACTTACCAAGCGCCACGTCGACTTATCAAAACCCCTGACGAAATTGAAAAAATGCGTGTGGCAGGGCGACTGGCGGCAGAAGTATTGGATATGATCAAACCGCATATTGTTCCAGGTGTTACTACGCTAGAACTTGATACGATTTGTCATGACTATATTGTTAACCAACAACAGGCGATTCCAGCATGCTTAGGCTATGGCGCTGCACCGGGTCGACCTGCCTTCCAACATACTATTTGTACTTCTGTGAACCACGTAGTGTGTCACGGCATTCCATCAGACAGTAAAAAATTGAAAAAAGGCGACATCCTGAACATTGATGTGACCGTGATTAAAGATGGCTATCATGGTGACACCAACATGATGTACATCGTGGGTGGTGAAACCACTATTCTTGCCAACCGTCTATGTAAGGTAGCGCAAGAAGCCATGTACCGAGGTATTGAAACTGTAAAACCGGGTTCAACCATTGGCGATATTGGTCATGCCATTCAGCAGTATGTTGAATCCGAGCGTTTTGGCGTGGTACGTGAATATTGTGGTCACGGTATTGGTACAACTTTCCATGACGAACCGCAAGTGCTGCATTATGGTCAGCCAGATACCGGCATGGTACTTGAAGAAGGCATGACCTTTACCATTGAGCCAATGGTCAATGGTGGTGACTGGAAAACCAAATTACTCGGTGATAAATGGACAGTGGTCACCAAAGACCATTCATTGTCAGCACAATATGAACATACGATTCTGGTGACCAAAACCGGCGCGGAAATTTTAACAGCACGCCCGGACGAAGATTTGTCACGCTTTAGTGTGTAACCACAACATCAACAACACAAAATGGTCACTTTAAAGTGGCCATTTTTATTTTATATTTCATGCATTCGTATGCATGACCGAGATGTAAAAAGTCTCCCCTTGCCCGCTTCCAGCGCATCGAAATTCAAGATAAAGTTCGGCCAATACACCATTTTTTCCTTAAAGTTTTCCAAATTCTTTTGCCCTATCTGCACCATTTTAGGCTAAGATAATGTGCTTTTTATTTTTTAATCCCTATAAGAAGGAATACTGCCGTGGACGTACGTCTCTCTGATCGTGTGAATGCCATCAAACCGTCCCCTACGCTTGCTGTGACCAACAAAGCTGCTGAATTAAAAGCTGCAGGTCACAACGTGATTGGTTTGGGCGCAGGTGAACCAGATTTTGATACCCCTCAACACATCAAAGATGCAGCAATTGCAGCGATTAACAACGGTTTCACCAAATACACCGCTGTTGACGGTACGCCAGGTCTTAAAAAAGCCATTATTGCTAAATTCAAACGCGACAATAACCTAGACTATGCAGCAAACCAGATTCTGGTTTCTTGTGGTGGTAAGCAATCATTCTTTAACTTGGCCCTTGCTTTGTTAAACAAAGGTGATGAAGTCATCATCCCTGCACCATTCTGGGTAAGCTACCCGGATATGGTGATCATCGCTGAAGGTGTTCCTGTTATTGTGAAATGTGGTGAAGAACAACGTTTCAAAATCACCCCTGAACAATTAGAAGCTGCAATCACTGACAAAACACGTCTAGTAGTATTGAACAGCCCGTCTAACCCTACAGGTATGATCTACACTAAAGCTGAGCTTGAAGCGCTGGCTGACGTACTGCGTAAATACCCAGAAGTATTTATCGCATCTGATGATATGTACGAACCAATCCGTTGGGATGACGAGTTCTACAACATCGCAACAGTTGCACCAGACCTTTATGACCGTACTATCGTATTAAACGGTGTATCTAAAGCCTATGCAATGACTGGCTGGCGTATCGGCTACGCAGCGGGCCCTGCTAAACTTATTGGTGCAATGAAAAAGATCCAATCTCAGTCAACTTCAAACCCAACTTCAATTTCGCAAGTTGCTGCTGAAGCTGCCTTGAATGGTCCTCAAGATGTACTTGAGCCAATGATTGAAGCATTCAAACGTCGCCATGACCTAGTTGTGAAAGGCTTGAATGACATTCACGGTATTTCTTGCTTGCCTGCTGATGGCGCATTCTATGCATATGCCAACATCAAACCGTTGATTCGTGCCAAAGGTCTTAAATCTTGCACAGAATTCTCTGCATGGTTACTGGAAGAGACTGGCGTTGCAGTGGTTCCTGGCGATGCATTCGGTCTTGGCGGTTTCATGCGCATCTCTTACGCAACGGCTGACGAAGTACTGGTGGATGCACTTGCACGTATCAAAAAAGCTGCTGACTCAATTGAAGGCGTTGACGCTGCGATTGCTTCAATCGAAGCTGAAAAAGCTGCACAATAATCAACTCATTTGATTTAGAAAACCCGCGAGTTTCGCGGGTTTTTTTATGTTCTTCAACATGTATTAAACAGTGAGTCGTATTCGCTTATAGCTCAAGTATTTAATGAGCAAACAAACAAAACATAGACTTGCTGCAATCGTGTACGCAATACTCAACATCCACCAAAAACCATGAATCCCCAATGCATTGCTTTGCCAATTAAACAGTGTCATTGGATGATACGCCACATACCAACCACCACCTAAGCCCACGATCAGCACGGTACTGATAAAAATAAACATCGGTCTGACAATTTCTCGCCAGCAACGTAGCATTGCCAAACTAATCACCAGTAGCGCATCAAAGATATGCATCCAACACATTAAAAAGATCAATGCCAAGGCTAATGCAATCACCTGCGCATCATTGCTAAATAACCCTACAATCCAACTATCTAAACCCCAAATAGTCAACACGACAACGATAGCTATTAGCATCACAGCCATCAGTGCCCGCTTACTGAGTTGCCATGCAGCATCAATCTGCTCCGCACCGATTTGAGTCGACACCAAAATACCGAAGGCGGATGCCATCGACATCGGCAACATAAACATCAAGCCCAATAAACCAAGCATCACCTGATGTGCATTCACTACCATGTCACCCAAAGGCAAGATCAGCAAAGCAATCGCGCTGATGGCAAATACATCCACAAAAGTCACTACCGCATTGGGCAATCCAATTTTTAAAATTTTCAACAAAGTCTGCCAGTGAAAGAAAACACCAGACCACGGGATCTTTAACTTCTGCTCAAGGAAGAAAAAATAGTAAACAAACAACAGTATCCACTGCACAATCAAATGTGCCATGAATGCACCTTCAACCCCATAGCTTGTAACATAACCCTCAATGCCATAAATCAAGACATAAGCCAAAGCCACTTTGAGCAGTAAATAGATCATATTGGCGTAGAACACGCGCTTAGCCTGCCCACAGGCTTGGGTTAAAATATATAAAATACGCAACAATAAATGCGCTGGAATCGTCCAAGCCAACAGCCACAGACATGGCACAATCAATGCCTGTAAGGCCGCATCTGCCTTTAAAAAATAAAGTAAAGGCGTCGCATGATTAAACAAGTACATCGCAACAGCAGAAATCACCAGTACAATCAAAATACTTTGCTTCACAACACGCTGGATGTCCGCATAATCCTGACGTCCATTGGCTTCTGCCAGCTCTTGCATCATGCCCTGTAACACCCCAATACCCGTCACAAAGCACAAAGAATAAACAGACAAACAGACTGCCAATGCAGCCACATGCTGAGGTGAAAAATGTGATAGAAAAATCACGTCGAACAAACTACTGAGCATAATAATGGCATTACTGAGAAAAATAGGCACCCAAAGATGCAGAAACTGTTTCATTACCCTATCACTCGATTTTTAATTCTTTTATAAGATTCGTTTTTTGTCAGATTATTTAGATCTGAGATATTTCATTAGAAATGTATACCAGTATCGTGCCATAAATTATTCTATTTCTTATTTTTTATAAAAATGACTTTACTCAGGTGCAGGCAATGCACTTCTTACAAAATAATCCGCCATTCCTATACCAGATTGCTATTATCGATGTCACAATTTTGAATTAAACCTCAACCACTCAAGAATAATGACAGGAAAAGCATAATGAACCCAAAAGAAATGAGCGGTTTAGCATTATTGGAAGCGATGCGTGATGGAAAAATCCCGCCCCCGAGTATTAGTGAAACCATGTCGATGCAACCAGCAGTGATTGAAAGCGGACGTGTAGAATTTAAGGTCAAAGCTGATCATCGACATTTAAATCCGCTTGGCGGCGTCCATGGTGGTTTTGCTGCAACTGTTTTGGATACCGTGACAGGCTGCGCGATTCATACTTTACTTGAAGCAGGTGTCGGTTATGGCACCATTGATCTGAATGTAAAGATGTGCCGCCCCATCCCTCAAAATCAGCCACTGAAAGCCGTAGGAAAATCAATTAATCTCAGTAGAAATTTAGGTATTTCTGAAGGTCAGATTCTGGATGAAGAAGGTCGCCTGTATGCTCATGCCACTGCGACCTGTATGATTATTCGGACTGAATGAAATTGGTAGCCTGTACAACTCATCAGGTACTTCATTTAAATAATACTGCTTTTCACCTGCCCTGCTTCAACACATGACAAGCGTGGTCGAGTTAAGCCTTGAAACTCAAAATAATGCTTGGAAACATTGGCTAATTCCACATCTTGTGTTTGTGTTGTTGAGGCTTGCCACGCTTTAGACTGATTGGTGCCCATCAAAAGATTCCCAGAAATGGCATAGATATAAAGGTCTTTGCCTGGTTCTTTCAGATAGTCTGCATTCAGGAAAATTTCAAAGTTAAATTGACGTTCAGTTTCTACCAACCATTTTTCTGCAAACCATAATTGCAGCAAATCACCTAAATAAAGTGATTTTTGTGCCAAGGGCCATAGCGTGATATGAGCGTCTTTAACCGGGATATAATACTGTGCAGGATCGGCAATAATTTTCAGATAGTTTTCTTGATAATAAGCCAGTTGAGAGAAAATTTGAGGGATGTTGAGCGTATTCATTCGCTGTCTCCGGTTTAGCCATTTTTGTGCTGGCAAGTAGGTTTAAATCCACACTGTTTGACCATTTGGTCAAACGACTTTATGGTTTTAATCTAGCAAGTGAAATTTATTCTGACAAGTATTTTTCGTGAAATTTATGCAATTGCCTAAATTAAAAACAGACAGGCTGTATTTATAATAAATATGATAATTTTTGCTTGACCCCTGTCAAAATCTCTCTATAATCGCTTTCAGATTCTCCAATAGCTCAGTCGGTAGAGCGACGGACTGTTAATCCGCAGGTCCCTGGTTCGAGCCCAGGTTGGAGAGCCAAATTCAAGAAAGCCCACTCATAATGAAGTGGGCTTTTTTATTATCTTAAAATTTCACGGCTTATTATTTTCAACTATTTAAAATAATTATTTTCAATCCCTCATAAAACTCGATATATAAATACTCCTTTTTTCAAAATCTCGAGAGATAAAAAATCCCCCATGGATGGAGGATTTTTAAATTATCACCGAGATTAAGCCGCTTGAGCCGGAACACCACTATGGAAACGGAAAGTTTCATCAGGCGCGAGAATCAGCTGTTTTTCAACTTCACGAATATGCAGGATTCGCTCCTGAATATCCTCTTTCGGATTTTTCAGTTTCGCCGTGGTTGCCACATCCATCGCCAAAGCCAGATAGTCTTCAAAATGGCGAGATTCGGACTTGAGCAGGTAACGGTAGTAACGTGCCAGCTCATCATCAACACGCGAAGCAAGCGCGTAGAAACGCTCACAGGAACGCGCTTCTACAAAGGCACCAATCACCAGTACATCAATCAAGGCTTCAGGTTCAAAAGTCCGGATTTCCTTGCGTAAACCACCGGCATAACGCCCTGCACTCAAGTTTTGCCAAGTCTGACCACGCTTGTTCATCAATTCAAGTACTTGCTCATAATGCAGCATTTCTTCACGAACTAACTGTGCAAGCTTCACCTGTAGATCAACAAAATAGCTATAGCGAAACATCAGGTTCATGGCCGTGCTGGCTGCTTTTTTTTCACAGTTGGCATGATCCTGCATCAAGATTTCAAGATTTTCGACCGCCATATCCAGCCATGCTTGCGGTGTTTCACAACCAAGGAAAGCGATCACCGGCTGCATCAGTTCATCATAATTAATATTCGACATAATCACTCTGATCTTAACGCGCTGATTTAATCACGGCTTTCATTTGCTGAACCGCTTGTGCCAGACCAACAAATACCGCATCCGCAATTAAAGAATGACCGATATTGAGCTCATGAATCTGTGGAATCGCAGCAATCGGCGTCACGTTATCCAAATTTAAGCCATGGCCCGCATTTACCACCAAACCTTTAGATGCAGCATATTCAGCACCTTTCACAATGCGTTCCAGTTCCGCTTGTTGCGCTTCTGGAGTTTCTGCATCGGCATAGGCGCCTGTGTGAATCTCAATCGTCGGTGCACCACAAGCAACTGCTGCATCAATTTGTGCAAAATCGGCATCAATAAATAAAGATACATCACAACCAATGGCTTCCAGCTCTTGAGTCGCGGCTTTTACAGCATCAAAATTACCCACGACATCCAGACCACCTTCAGTGGTCACTTCCTGACGTTTTTCAGGAACAAAACAAACATGCTGTGGCTTGATTTCCTTGGCAAAGGCGATCATTTCATCTGTTACCGCCAACTCAAGGTTCATACGGGTTTTTAACGCAGGACGCATACGACGCACATCGTCATCCTGAATGTGACGACGGTCTTCACGCAAGTGCAAGGTAATGCCTTCTGCCCCTGCCTGTTCGCAGATCAATGCAGCATTGACTGGGTCTGGGTACGTCGTACCACGTGCTTGTCTTAATGTTGCGACATGGTCAATATTGACACCAAGTAATGCAGCCATAATCTTTTCCTAACTACGATTGAGATTGAGAATTTTGAATCCAGAGTTGTCGACTTTTTAATGGTCGATCACCAAGCAAGGCCGTGATCACCTGTCGATACAGTTTCGTCAGTAATTGTAACTGTTCCGGATTAAAATCCCCACCATTTTCATGCGTCAACATGCTTAAAATCTGTTGACCGGATAGGGTGGAGCGTAAGGCATTGGCCGATGGCATAAAGCCGGCATTGAGCTGAAAATAATAGTGCTGTTGTGGATCAATCTGCGCCTGATTGGCATCTACCGAAAAATCCAGACCATAACCGAGTTCTTCCAGCAAAACATGCTCAAACTGGCGCAAGATCTGTTTTAAATATAAATTCGGGTTGGATTGTGCGGATAATTGCTGCAATGCGGTTAAGGTCTCTGCATATTTAGCAAAGGTTTGCGGCATTTCCACTTCAAGTGGGCATAAGCGCAGCAAAATTTCATTCAGATAAAAACCTGAAAAAAAGGCATCGCCAAAAAAGAAAATCGGCTGATTAACAATTTCCAGTTTAGTAAAATTTTTGAGTTCGGATTTACCTGAAGCTTGCAAGCGAATGGGCTGGTATTGCGGTGGTGGCATTTGCCTGAGAATACCATCTACCCTGCCATATTCTTGGGTAAATAAATACACAATATGACTGCGTTCACGGTACTTACGCTGATGAATCAGATAACCATGCAGTACTTCGTTACGCATAAGCGGGCACTTTAATCCTTATCTTTTTTTGATTTTTTATCATCTTCTTCGTCATCCCCATCCGGGATCACTGCACCCACAACAGCCGCAGTGCCTTTGACTGCGACTTTTGTGGTTTTATAAGCCACTTTAACAGGAACCGTGACCACTTTATGAATACAGCCTTGCAGAAATAAAACACATGCAACCACTGCCAACACTTTCATCATCACGGAATTCCTTAAAAGGTCTTATCAAACTTATTGCTTAGATATCACTATAACCTAAGCTTTTTAATGCACGCTCATCATCAGACCAGCCACCTTTGACTTTCACCCAAAGGGTCAGCATGATTTTTTGCTCGAACATTTTTTCCATGTCGAGACGCGCATCCATACCGATTTTTTTCAGTTTGACACCTTTCTCGCCAATCACAATGGCTTTTTGGCTTGGACGATCGACAAAAATCGTGGCATCAATATAGGTACAGGCGGCTTTCATACGACCGGTTTTTTCATTCAAGACCGGCTCTTCAGTTTTAAAGGATTCGATCTGAACGGTCAAATCATATGGAAGCTCTTCACCCAGCTGACGCATGATCTTTTCACGGATAATTTCAGAGGCCAGGAAACGCTCTGAACGATCGGTCAGTTGATCCAGTGAATACAGGGGTGGCTGGAATGGAAGATACTTGGCGATCGTGTCACGTAAATGTTCAAGATTGGCACCACGAAGTGCAGATACCGGTACGATTTCTGCAAAGTTCATCAGCTTTTCGCGTTCACGAATCAGCGGCAAAGCTTCGTTCTTGTTTTCAAAGGTATCCAGCTTGTTAATCACCAGAATCACTGGCATCTCTGCATTTTTCAGCTTTTCTAGTACCAGGTCATCATTTGGCGTCCACTTTTGTGCATCCACCACGAATAAAACTAGGTTCACATCGCGCAAAGCCGAATGTGCCGCACGGTTCATCATTTTATTGATGGCACGGACTTCTTTTTTATGCATCCCCGGTGTATCAACAAATACAGCCTGAGATTTTTCACGTGAATCAATCCCCACAATTTTATGACGTGTGGTTTGCGGTTTACGTGAGGTAATCGAAAGTTTTTGACCCAAAATATGGTTCATTAAGGTAGATTTGCCCACATTCGGGCGACCTACAATAGCAACAAAACCACTACGATAATCTGATGGGATTTCGGTGCCTTGCGCACTAAAAAATTGACTAATAAGGTCGTGACTGTCGCTTTGCGACTCGTGATCAGCATCAATGTGATCGGAATGAGTAGTCATTAAGACTTATGCTCCAAAAGTTTCAAAATATCCGCCGCAACGGCTTGTTCAGCAAAACGTCGACTCGCACCTTCGCCTTGCATGGTCGGCAATCCCGCAATCTGGCATTCCACTTTAAAATGCTGATTGGGTGCATCACCTTGAATATCTACAACCTCGTAAACTGGGAGAGGTTTCTTACGTGCTTGTAAATACTCTTGTAAGCGAGATTTAGGATCTTTAAGCTGATCTGTCGGCTCAATATGATCTAAATATGGTTCGTACCATTTTAACACAATCGGTTCTAGCACGGTGAGATCACCGCAGTCGACATAGATTGCGCCAATAATCGCTTCTACCGTATCTGCCAGTATAGACTCACGATGATGACCACCAGATTTCAATTCACCGGTACTGAGAATTAAATTCTGACTCAGTTTTAAATCATTGGCGATTTTTCCTAATGCTTCCTGACGAACCAGGGTCGCACGCATACGCGTTAACCGGCCTTCATTTTCGCTTGGATAGGCATTAAAAAGATAATTCGCAATGATCATCCCTAAAAGAGAATCGCCCAGAAATTCCAGGCGCTCGTAGTTGTGTTTATGACTGACTGAACGATGAGTCAATGCCAGTTTCAGCAAATCAGCCTGTTTGAACTGATAGCCGATCCGTTTGGCAAGACGTTCATCATTTAGCTTTGACTGTGCTTTGATCAAACTCTTTCTCAAACTTCATCACTAAATCGATATTCATTATGAAATTTTTACGAATTTCATAATTCTTGTGCACCTGTAAACCATCGGTATTGGTAACTTTGGCAATTTCGTCAAACTTTAGATCACGAATATTATTCATTTCTAAACGCTGACTCATCTGTTGACGGAATTTTTCTGGCGTTATATTGGCTGGAGCACTTTTTAACAGCGCCTCAATCTCACCATCTACCATACGATCATCGAAGTATGGTCCCCACACCGCAATCGCCACTTTTGCAAGAAATGCAAAGCCCACGATTGCAATTAAAACCCCAATATAAGAAGCACCTTGTTGATGTCTCATTTTTATTTTCCTGATTGAAACAATTAATCGATTGTTCCGTTTCGACCAAACGATGGTAATTTAAAGCCAGGTTCTTTATGCATCCAGATATAGAAGGCACGACCTGTTAAGTTTTCTTCCGGAACAAGCCCCCAGAAACGACTGTCAGCACTCTGATCGCGATTATCCCCCATCGCAAAGTAATGACCTTCTGGCACTTTCACTTCCCAATATAAACCATTTTCACCTGAATATTTACCATTTTCCAAATAGTTAATAAAAGGTGCCTGACGAGCGACATTCACGCCTTCCAGCTCACGCATGGTAAAGGTATGCTCACCCAGGGTTTCTTTATGATAAATAGCATTCGGGGTATCTAAGCGGTCTTTTTCGCGGCTAAATTCTACTGGAACTTTCGCTACTTTTTCACCATTAATGCTCAACTGGCCATGATCATAAACAATATGATCGCCTGGCAAGCCGACAATACGCTTGATATAACTGATGGTCGGTTGTGGTGGATAACGGAATACCGCAACATCACCACGTTCCGGACTGCCAGTATCAATAATTTTGGTGTTCACCATAGGCAGTTTGATGCCATAGTCAAATTTATTCACCAGAATAAAATCACCAGTTTCTAGCGTCGGCACCATCGAATCGGACGGAATATTAAAAGGTTCGTATAAAAAAGAACGCAGTACCAGCACGATGGCCAGCACCGGCCAAAAGTCATAAGCCCAAGTGATAATGAAATTCTCATGGCCCTTGCCCCGGGTTTGTCTTTGTTTCAAAACAAACTTGTCTAGCAACCACACTGCGACAAAAAACAGGGTCGCAGGCACAAGAATCAAATTAAAATCAAAATCCATGGGCTTATATCCTTATTATTTTAGCGTTCGACTTTTAATACGGCTAAGAACGCTTCTTGCGGGATTTCTACGCTACCCACCTGTTTCATGCGTTTCTTACCTTCTTTCTGTTTAGACAGAAGTTTTTTCTTACGTGACACGTCACCACCATAACACTTCGCCAATACGTTTTTACGCATCGCTTTCACAGTCGAACGTGCAATGATTTGCGCACCAATTGCCGCCTGAATCGCGACATCAAACATTTGACGTGGAATCAGGTCTTTCATTTTTTCAACCAGTGCAATACCACGATGGCGTGCATCGTTACGGTGACAGATCATCGCCAAGGCATCGACTTTTTCACCATTGATCAAGACATCTACTTTGACTAAAGAGGAGCTTTCAAAACGGACAAAGTTATAGTCGAGTGATGCAAAACCACGTGAACAAGACTTCAATTTATCAAAGAAATCCATCACCACTTCGGCCATTGGAATTTCGAAAGTAATGGAAACCTGATTCGCCATAAACTTCATGTCTTTTTGTACACCACGGCGCTCAACACACAATGTCATGACATTACCTAGGTATTCTTGCGGCACAAGGATATGACATTCAGCAATCGGTTCACGTAAATCTTCAACCGTTGAACCATCAGGCATTTTGGATGGACTGTCGATATAAATGGTCTGGCCATTCTTCATCACCGCTTCATAAATTACGGTTGGTGCAGAAGAAATCAGGTCAAGATCGTACTCGCGTTCCAGACGTTCCTGTACGATTTCCATGTGCAGCATACCCAGGAAGCCACAACGGAAACCAAAACCGAGCGCATCTGAACTTTCAGGTTCAAAGAACAAGGCCGAGTCATTGATTTGTAGCTTATGCAAAGCTTCACGGAAAGGTTCAAAATCGCTGGCATCAATCGGGAATAGACCGGCATAAACCTGCGGTTTCACCTTTTTAAAGCCCGGTAATGTTGCAACTTCAGGCGTCGCTGCCAAGGTAATCGTATCACCGACCGGTGCACCGAAAATATCTTTAATACCAGCAATCACGAAGCCAACTTCGCCCGCTTCCAGCATACCGGTTTCAGTATGTTTCGGGTTAAAGATACCTACAGAGGTAATGATGTGCGTTTGACCGGTTGATTTAATCAACATTTTGTCGCCTTTACGCACTCGACCCTGCTTGACCCGAACCAGAGAAACTACACCAAGGTAGTTATCAAACCATGAATCCACAATCAGCGCTTGTAATGGCGCTTCGCGATCACCCTCAGGTGCAGGAATTACATTGACCAGTGTTTCAAGCACACCTTCAATACCTAAACCTGTTTTTGCAGAACAGGTCGGCGCTTCTGTGGCTTCAATCCCGATAATGTCTTCAATTTCCTGAATGACACGTTCAGGTTCAGCTTGCGGCAAGTCGATCTTGTTCAGTACCGGAAGTACTTCCAGACCTTGTTCAATTGCGGTATAGCAGTTAGCAACAGACTGTGCTTCTACGCCCTGCGCAGCATCTACAACCAGCAAGGCACCTTCACAGGCAGCAAGGGAGCGTGAGACTTCATACGAGAAGTCGACGTGTCCCGGTGTATCAATAAAGTTCAACTGATACTCTTGACCGTTGGGATGCGTATAATACAAGGTTACCGAAGTGGCTTTAATGGTAATCCCACGTTCGCGCTCAAGCTCCATTGAGTCAAGGACTTGAGCCTGCATTTCACGATCTTGCAAGCCGCCACAAGTTTGAATAAAGCGATCCGCTAGGGTCGATTTACCGTGGTCAATGTGCGCAATAATCGAGAAGTTACGAATGTTTTTAATATCAACAGATTTTTTAGCTTGCGCCATGGGTTACCTTGAGAAAAAACACGCTATGTAATTTAAAAATATTACATAACAAAAGCCGAATAGAAATTGCGAAGGATTATAGCAGAATGGTGATCTAGAAAAAGAATTATATTTTTTCCTTTATTCCCTAGGTCGCGTACACCTCAGTCAGATGAAATCTGGATCACCATGATTAGAAAATAGCTCCCCGACTCCACTTCTTCCTCAATATTATCCAGATGTACTGATCAAACTGGAAAATGTTGTCTCATTAATCCAGATGTAAAGTTGAAAAGTCAAAAGGATTTACATGTTCTGAAAGTGGCTGATAAGCCTGGGTAAATGTCGGTGACATGCGTTTCGGACGCCCTGTGGCCATTTCAATACAGGCCCATTGAGTACTGCCAGTAAACAATAGGGTCTGATCCTGGGGCCGATAAAATGCGTATTGTCTAAAGGAATACAAAGCATTAATGTCATTCAGCCAGGTGCGTAGAATAATCTCGTCACCTTCAAAAGCCGCCTTACGGTATTGCACCTGATGCTCAACCGCGACCATAGCATGTTTCAGTTCCACATATTGCTTTAATCCCAAGCCCAGTTTTGCAATATGAGCTGATGCGACATCCTGCATCCATTGCACATAGATCACATTGTTCACATGGCCCAATCCATCAATATGTTTGGCTTGAACCTTTAAAGCAAGATCAAAAATACCGCTCACTGTGCTGTTATCCTTCCCATGATTTTAAGGTTATAGAGTCTACCGAATTTATCGCTGGGGTAAATTGCAAAAAATAAAAAACCGCTTCTAGAAGCGGTCTTTCACGAAAATCCAGCAATCTTATGAGATACGCATTCCGACCACAGCAAGTTGACCCTGACGAATCAAGGTCACGCGCGCGATGCTACCCTTTTTCAGTTCAGACACCTCTTGCACAAACTGATTTGAATTCAGTACTGTCTGGTTATTAATTTGGGTGATCACGTCATTCGGCATGATTCGTGCCTGTGCAGCAATACCACCTGGACGTACATCCTGAATCACCACACCGCCTTTAATTTCTAACCGCGCCAGCTCTGCTGGACTTAAGTCACGAATTGAAACCCCGATCACTGGTCCTTTACTTGGTTGAGCCTGTGTGCCTGCTTTTGCCGGGGTATCATCTGGTGCCGCACTTAAAGTCGCTGCAATACTACGACGTTTATCATCACGCAAGATTTCAAGTTGTACCTGTTGCTGAGGTGCAGTACGGTTCAGATAGTTCAACAATTCACTGGTACGTGAGATGGGTGTACCGTTGTATTTTAAGATGACATCACTAGCACGCAGACCTGCACGCGCTGCCGGTGAGTTTGGCGCAACCTGAGTCACCAGGGAACCTTCAGGCTTAGGCAGATTATAAGATTCAGCCAGGTTACGGTCGATATCCTGCAAACTCACCCCCAGATATGAACGCGTCACTTTGCCGTTCTTCTTCAATTGATCCGCAACTTCCATCGCGACATCAATCGGAATCGAGAAAGACAAGCCCATATAACCACCGGTCCCACTAAAGATCCGGGAATTGACACCGACCACTTCACCACGCTGGTTAAACAGCGGACCACCTGAGTTACCCGGGTTTAAGGCCACATCGGTCTGGATAAAAGGAACTGCTGTTTCACCCATCATGTTACGCATTTTGGCACTGACAATGCCTGCAGAAGCCGAATAGTCAAAACCAAATGGCGAACCAATTGCGAGTACAGGCTCACCAACACGTAAGCGTCCTACATCACCCGTCCGTAATTCTGGGAAATTCGAGCCATTAACTTTAAGCAAAGCTACGTCAGTTCGTGCATCACTCCCTACAACAGTGGCATCAATTTCACGACGGTCATTCAGGGTAATGGTGACTTTGGAAGCATCCTCAACCACATGATGATTGGTCAGCAGATAACCATCCTTGCTGATAAAGAATGCACTGCCATAACCGGTCTTTTCCTGTGGCATACGCTGCTGCGGAATAATCACCTGATTACCAAAAAAGCGGCGCAGAATTTCCGGCACTTGTTGTTGTAAGAGCTCTTCTTCGCTCATTTTTTTAACGACATTGACACTGACCACTGCAGGACTGACCTGCTCGACCAGATTTGAAAAATCAACCGGCGTGACCGCCTGCAACTGTGCAGCACTCATGGTCAGAGTCGCTGCAAATAATCCTTTTTTTAAGTCTAGAATTTTCATATAAATTATTCACTCAAATTGTTGATAAATTTATGTAAATAGGTTTTATCACAAACACTGTAAAGTTTAAGTAATAATATGTTTCAAAACGTCGCTCTGGACAATATCTCATTATCAAAACCCTAAGTTAAGACTTTGATTAATTTTTTTCATCAATAAATGAGCACTTCAACGCTTGCCTTTTGTACAAAAAAGCGCTGTTATTACCAAACTTTTTTAAAATTAGCTGATGGACATGTCTAATTTATCCCTTACCCATCAATTTGACGTCATTATTGTGGGCAGTGGCGGTGCCGGTTTAAGTTTAGCCTTATCGCTCCCAGATCATTTTAATATTGCAGTCTTGGCGAAATCTACCCTGACAGATGCCAGCACTTTTTATGCTCAAGGTGGCGTGGCCGCAGTACTGGATGAAATGGATTCGATTGAACAACATATTGATGACACTATGATTGCAGGTGCGCAACTGTGTGAAATGGATGCGGTTAAACAGACGGTAGAAGGTGGCAAACCCTCGGTTGATTTCCTGCTGAAACATGGCGTTCAATTTACCCTCGATGAACAGGAACAATTACATCTCACCCGTGAAGGTGGCCATTCACAGCGCCGAATTATTCATGCGGCCGATGCCACGGGTCGTGCCATTTCCACCACCTTGGTACAACGTGCCCAAGAAAAACAGAATATTAAAATCTTTGAAAATTATATTGCGATTGACCTGATTTGTTCACAAAAGCTCGGTTTAGACGGCGATAATCGTGCGCTGGGTTTATATGTGCTGGATGAAACAACTGAAAAAGTGCATACCTTTTTAGCGCCATTTACCGCCCTTGCCTGTGGCGGTGCTATGAAAGCTTATCTTTACACCTCAAATCCGGATATTGCCACCGGTGATGGTATTGCCATGGCCTATCGTGCCGGCTGCCGGGTCGCCAATATGGAATTTAACCAGTTTCATCCGACCTGCCTGTATCATCCGCAAGCACGTTCTTTCCTGATCACTGAAGCAATGCGTGGTGAAGGCGCTTATCTGCGTCTGCCCGATGGTGAACGCTTTATGCTGCGTTTTGATGAACGAGCCGAACTCGCACCGCGTGATATTGTGGCACGTGCTATCGACTATGAAATCAAGCGTCTCGGTATACGTCATGTCTGGCTGGACATTACCCATAAAGATGAAAGCTTTGTCAAAGAGCATTTCCCTACCCTGTATGCCCGTCTGCTTGAACTAGGGATCGATATTACCAAAGACATGATTCCAGTTGTTCCGGCAGCCCATTATACTTGCGGTGGTGTTGTGGTCGATGAACATAGCCAGACAGATATTGCCGGACTCTATGCGATTGGGGAAACCTCTTATACTGGCCTGCATGGTGCTAACCGTATGGCCAGTAACTCACTTTTAGAATGTTTTGTCTATGGAATGAGTGCAGCCAAGCACATTCAGGAAAATTTCAAGGCCGATCAGCCAGCTCCTGCAGTTCCAGCTTGGGATGATTCTCAGGTGACCAACCCGGATGAGGATGTCGTGATTCTGCAAAACTGGGATGAGCTACGTCAGACCATGTGGAACTATGTTGGCATTGTCCGCACGACCAAACGCCTGGAACGTGCGCTACATCGTATTGAAATGCTGAAAAAAGAAATTACCGAGTACTATCAGGATTACCAGGTCAGCAAAAATCTGATCGAGCTGCGCAATCTGGTGCTGGTGTCCGAGATGATCGTGCGCTGCGCCATGCACCGTAAAGAATCTCGCGGTTTGCATTTCACCCTGGATTATCCCGAGCTGCTACCAGAATTACGCAAAACAGTCCTCGTCCCACCAAATTTTGAAGTGGAAACGCCTTTGGTGAATTGTTAAAAGTAGATGGAGATAACATCCTTGGATGATATCTCCTTTTCTTTTTAGATTTTTATTTGCTCAAAGTCAGCTTAGGCTATTTATAGCCAGTCTTCTAATTTCAAATATTTAACGTTGTGGTGGAATTGAATATGTTCCGGTCACATGCGCCACAGGTTCTTCATGATCTATCGAATAAATCCAGACTTCTCCCACGATCAGTGCCTTGCCGACCTTGATCAGCTTACATTCTCCCCGTATATCCGTTCCACCAGAAGGTTTACGTAAAAAATTGATATTCAAGTTAGTGGTCACGGCCAAACCGACCAATCCAATTTCACCCAGAATGGCGACATAAAGAGCAAAATCCGCCAAGGTCATCATGGTTGGACCAGAAACGGTGCCACCTGGACGCAATTCCTCTGAGCTCACCTGATACAGCAAAGTAGCTCCACGCGGAGAAACTTCCTCAATCCTGCACTTCTCCAGGCTTTGTGGAAACTCTTGTTGTAAAAATTGTTCTATCTCTGTTTTGGTCGTTTTCATCTTATTAAAAAAATCTTCTATATCAGTCTTAATATAGAAGATTCTTCACAGATAAACCTAGAGAAAAATTAAATAAAAAGTATTTTAATTCCAAGCTTATTTTAAATAACTTAAGGCCTGCTCAAATACCTGCTCAGGCGTTTGAGTTGCATCCAGACGTTTGATCCGTTCAGGATGACGTTGCCATAAAGTTTCATATCCCGCTCTCACTTTCTCAAAGAAAGTGACTTTTTCCTGTTCAAAGCGATCCAGTGCACCGCGTTCACGTGCTCGGTTCATCCCCAGTTCAATAGGCGCTTCTAACCAGAACGTGATATCCGGCATGCGTGCGACAAAGTGGTCATTGAGTAATTGCAACTTGGTTTCACTCACCCCCCGACCTGCACATTGATAGGCAAAGCTGGCATCGCTAAAACGGTCACATAAGACAATTTTCCCAGCTTCTAATGCGGGCAGAATCACTTGTGCCAGATGCTGGGCACGCGCCGCATACATCAATAACAGCTCGGTATCATGCGCCATGGCTTCTTCATGGTTCACAGCCAGCAACAGCGAGCGAATCTGCTCAGCCATCGGGGTTCCACCGGGTTCACGAGTCAAAATAACATCTTTGCCCTGGGCGATAAAATCTTCATAGGTCGAACGAATGAGCGTGGTTTTACCTACACCTTCTGTGCCTTCAAAGCTAATAAACATACTCATTCCTTATTTTTCGAGCGTAAAATCGTCAGATATTCCTGTACGGCTTTATTGTGGTCATTCAGATTGCTCGTGAACTTATGTCCACCATTACCGGTAGCGACAAAATACAGGTTGTCAGAATTATCCGGATGCATGGCTGCTTCAATGGCTTTCTTGCTTGGCAACGCAATTGGCGTTGGCGGCAAACCTGAAATAGTATAGGTGTTATACGGCGTCGGTGTGCGTAAATCTTTACGGGTAATATTGCCATTATAATTATCGCCCATTCCGTAAATCACTGTTGGATCGGTCTGTAAACGCATGCCAATTTTTAAACGGCGTACAAATACCCCAGAAACCTGTTCCAATTCACGATCTACACTGGTCTCTTTTTCAATAATCGATGCCATAATCAGCGCGTCATATTTATTCTGATATGGCAGATCAGTTGCACGTTTCGCCCACGCCTCATCCAGTGCTTTCATCTGTCGCTGATAAAGATTGGTCAGAATTTTACGGTCAGTTTCACCTTTGGCAAAGAAATAAGTATCCGGTGCAAACAGCCCTTCAGGATGTGAAAACGGAATATTCAGTTCTTTGAGTAATTGCTCAGTAGGCAGATGCAGCACTTCTTTGGTGACCAGATCATTTTTCTTCAGGTCATCGATCAGTTGTTTAAAGGTCGTGCCTTCAATTACTAGAATACGGCTCATCTGGGCATTGTCTGTATCGGAAATCATCTCCAAGACCTGACGGATACACATGCCCTGACGCACTTCATACACGCCCGCTTTCATGGTGTCATGAATCATGATGCGCTGATACAGCTTGAGAATGATCGGGAAACTCACCTGATCTTCTGTGGCCAGACGATCAATAAAACCGGAATAGGTTTGACCAGATTCGATCGCGAGCAGCTGTTTTTTTCCTTCTACAGGATAATCCTTCCACAAACTGCTTTTCAGGATTAACGCCAAGATCAAAGCAATACCAATCAGGACTAAGGCAATTCCTTTGAAAGATGAGGAGAATCTCGCTTTATTTTTCTTTTTGGCTTTAGGTTTGGAAGCTGACATATTAAGACATCTGGTTTAATCGAAGACGGTTAAAAAGTTCAATACAAGCATTGCCATCCAAGGCGCGCTGCTCAAATTGTGTGACAATTTTCATCGGGCTGAGTGCATTGCAGAAAAACAGACTCCGAATATGGGAAATTTCATCCATACCGATATATCGTTGCTCATAGACAATACCCTGATCTTGCATACGTTGTAGAATTTCTGCACGCATGACACCGAAGACGCCATTATAACGGAGTTCTGGCGTAATCCATGTATTCTTTATAAGAATGAAACAATTACTGCTCACCCCTTCGACAATGCCACCTTGTACATCTGTCACTATTGCCTCAGGCCAGCCGCGTTGATCTGCTTCCTGTTTCAGTAAAACCTGCTCCAGGCGGTTCAGGGTTTTCAGTCCAACCAGACTGGGCATAGTCAATCCCACTGCCTGCTGCAATACGCCACTTTGAATCTGTTCAAACTTAAAATCCTGTATGTCTTGAGGATAATAAAACAGCCAGAGATCTGCGGGATGATCCGGCAAACTATAACCGCGCTGACCAATTCCACGACTCAGCACAATCTTTAATGTTCCATTCAGCTCACGTTCTGACTGCCGTAAAAGCTGTAAACTTTCTGCAATCAAATCCAGATTGACATTCAGGCTTAATTTTTGATTGCTGATTTGCAAACGTGCCAGATGACGCTCATATAATTCAATCCGATTATGCCGAATCCGGGCCGTAGTAAAACAGCCATCACCATAATGAAAGCCACGATCCAGCACATCTATATGGCTGACCTGTTGAGCATTTTTTAAATACAGCATATTTTGCAGCCTCTAAAATGAAAAATCGAGCAGTCAGAATCAGGCTTCACCTATATGTCTTTTTTACTCACATCCAATTCTTTTTTAATTATTTTTTATGCAAAAAATCTCAAGCTATTCTTGCCCCATCTAACAAAAGCTAAAAAACTTGAGGCAAAAAATGAACACGCGTAAATTAAAAATCGGGGTACTGGCTGCATTAATTTCAGCAAGCGCATTGAGCGTTTCAGCAAAAGATTTCCTGAACGTGTCTTATGATCCGACTCGTGAATTGTACGACAACTTTAATAAAGAATTCAGTGCTTACTGGAAAAAAACCACTGGCCAGGAAGTCAATTATAAACAGTCGCATGGCGGTTCAGGCAAACAGGCTCGTGCCGTGATTGATGGTCTGGATGCGGATGTCGTGACACTGGCACTGGCGGCAGATATTGACGAAATTGCAGAGCGCGGTTTGCTGCCGAAAGACTGGCAGAAGAAATTCCCGCAAAACTCGACACCTTATACCTCGACGATTGTCTTTCTGGTACGTAAAGGCAATCCTAAAGGAATCAAGGATTGGGGCGATCTGGTTAAACCGGGCGTAGACATTATTACTCCGAACCCAAAAACCTCAGGCGGTGCGCGCTGGAATTATTTAGCGGCCTGGGCTTGGGCCAAACACCAGAAAGGTGGCAATGATGCCAAAGCACAAGACTTTGTCCGTCAAATCTATAAACAAACCAAAGTACTGGATTCGGGTGCACGTGGTGCTACTACGACTTTTGCTGAGCGCGGCATCGGTGACGTCTTGCTCGCTTGGGAAAATGAAGCGCATTTGGCCGTCCGCGAACAGCCCGGCAAATTTGAAATCATTACCCCTTCTTTGTCTATTCTGGCTGAACCACCGGTGGCGATTGTAGAAAAGAATGCGAAGAAAGATGGCAATGAACATCTGGCCAAAGCCTATTTGAATTATCTGTATTCACCTGCTGGGCAAACTGTGGCTGCGAAAAACTTTTACCGTCCACGTAATGCGAATGTCTTGAAGCAGTACAACAGTGTGTTCAAATCATTAAAACTGGTGACCATCGATAAAGAGTTCGGTGGCTGGACTAAGGTTCAGAAACAGCATTTTGATAACGGCGGTATCTTTGACCAGATTGTCAAAGCCAACCATGCAAAATAATGCTTTAAATGCAGTTCATTATGGCCTTTATTCATAAGGCCATTCTTATTTCAATCACTTAAGAACTTATTTATCTCTTTTTTTCATATAAAATTCATTTTTAATTATTTTTTATGCATAAAGAATAAGTTTATTCTGCGCTTATGTTACAGAACATATCAGAGATTCAGTCCAGATGAGCATTTCAAACACATTAAAACTTGGGGTTTTAGCAGCTGTTATCTCGGCAACCTCTTTCGGTGCAACAGCACGTGATTTTCTCAATGTATCCTACGATCCGACCCGTGAACTGTATGAAGATGTAAATAAGAATTTTGGCAAATACTGGGAAAGCCGTACCGGACAAAAAATCAATTTCAAGCAATCACATGGCGGTTCAGGCAAACAGGCACGTTCAGTGATTGATGGTCTGGATGCGGATGTGGTCACGCTGGCACTGGCAGCCGATATTGATGTGCTGGCAGAAAAAGCAAAACTATTACCTGCGGACTGGCAGAAGAAATTGCCGCAAAACTCGACGCCTTATACTTCAACCATCGTTTTTCTGGTACGTAAAGGCAATCCTAAAGCAATTAAAGATTGGGGTGATCTGGTCAAACCGGGTGTAGCAATCATTACCCCAAATCCAAAAACCTCAGGTGGGGCTCGCTGGAATTATCTGGCGGCTTGGGCTTGGGCCAAACATCAGGCGGGCGGCAACGATAAGACTGCGCAAGAATTTGTTCGTAAAATTTATAAAAATACCAAAGTTCTGGATTCCGGGGCACGTGGTTCAACCACGACCTTTGCTGAACGTGGCATTGGGGATGTTTTACTCGCATGGGAAAACGAAGCGCATTTAGCCCTTCGCGAACAGCCGGGCAAGTTTGAAATTATTACCCCTTCTCTGTCGATTCTGGCTGAGCCACCGGTGGCGATTGTAGAAAAAAATGCCAAGAAAAAAGGCAACCAGCACTTGGCTCAAGGTTATTTGAACTTCCTGTATTCGCCATTGGGTCAAGACCTGGCAGGTAAACATTATTATCGTCCACGTAATGCCAAAGTACTGGCCAAATACAGCCAAGTATTTAAGCCATTAAAACTGGTGACGGTTGATCAGGAATTTGGCGGCTGGAACAAAGTACAAAAGGCTCACTTTGAAAATGGTGGTGTATTTGACCAGATCGTTAAAGCCAACAGCGCGAAATAATTTTCCAAGCTGATTGATATAGGAGCATCGACATGATTCATACGCTTATCGTTCCTGGTGTAGGTGGCAGTGAATACAACCACTGGCAAACCTGCTTACAGCACCGGCTGATGCGATGCTCCCGTGTGCAGCAAAAGGACTGGAATCATCCGGTACTGGATATCTGGGTAGCAGAATTTGTCAAAACTCTGCAAGCCATTCCAGCAGAGGTTCAGATTGTCGCACACAGCTTTGGCTGTCTGACCAGTATTGCGGCCCTTGCCCAACATCCCGAACTCAATGCAAAAGTAAAAAATCTGCTATTGGTGGCACCAGCTAATCCGGCACGATTTGGGGAAAATGGTTTTTCGCGCGACAGTCAGACTGACTACAGCACCTATTTTCAACAGCTCAAGCTTCAGGTGCCCACCACGTTATTGATCAGTGAAAATGATCCCTGGTTAAGTTTTGAAGATGCCCACATACTGGCCCAAGCTTGGAAAATTAAACCAATTAATCTGGGTGCAGTCGGTCATGTCAATGTCGCTTCAGGTTTTGGCCCTTTTCCTGAAATTGAACACTATTTGATTTCAGAAAACACTATGCCCCATATCAGCAAAGTTGATGAGAGCAAGTGTTATTTTAAATTTGCATTTTAGTCGCTGCAAACTATGCTTGTGCCAAATTTATTTTCTAATTTCGTTGGTTATTTTTAATCAGCATTCTCTCTTTTGAGGAGTAATCATGTCGCAGCGATCCCGAGTGCTGCCAGGATTTGGTCTTTCTCTAGGCTTTACCCTAGCGTATTTGTCATTAATCGTTTTGATCCCGCTGTCAGCTGTTTTTATTAAATCACTGGGCATTGGCTGGGATGGCTTATGGGAAATCCTGAGCTCTGAACGTATCTTGAAATCATTGCAGTTAAGTTTCACCGCGGCCATTGTCGCTGCACTGGTCAATGTAGTTTTTGGCCTGTTGCTGGCGTGGTGTCTGGTACGTTACAGCTTTCCGGGCAAACGCATAGTCGATGCTCTGGTAGATTTGCCATTTGCCTTGCCAACTGCAGTTGCGGGTATTGCCCTGACCTCTTTATATGCACCGACCGGCTGGATTGGTCAATATTTAGAACCGATTGGCATTCAAGTCGCTTATACCCCGATTGGTATTACATTGGCATTGATCTTTATTGGCCTGCCTTTTGTAGTGCGTACAGTTCAGCCAGTCCTTAGCGATCTGGAAACCGAACTGGAAGAAGCTGCATCTGCATTGGGTGCCAACCGTTTTCAGATTGTGACCAAAGTGATTTTCCCAATTCTGCTGCCTGCGCTGATCACTGGTTTTGCTTTGGCCTTTGCCCGTGGTGTCGGTGAGTATGGTTCGGTGATCTTTATTGCCGGTAACCAGCCTTTTGAAACGGAAATTGCACCCTTAATGATTATTTCTCGTTTAGAAGAATATGACTATGCTGGTGCAACCACGATTGCTGTCGTCATGCTACTGATTTCCTTCGTGATGCTATTCCTGATTAACTTATTACAGGCATGGGCCAGCCGTCGTACCGGGAGAACTGCGCGATGAGTTTAAATACCAACAGTAATGCGCTGGCTGAAAAGCTGCAATCCCGTGATGCAACCCGCGAACCGACTTGGGTACGCTATACACTGCTCACTATTGCCTTAATCTTCTTTTTAAGCTGCTTGATTCTGCCCTTGATTCTGGTTTTTGTTGAAGCCTTTAAACAAGGGGTTGGCGTTTATACACAGGCACTGGTGCATCCAGATACCTTGTCGGCAGTGAAACTTACCTTGCTGACGGCTGCAATCGCGGTACCGCTCAACGTCGTATTTGGTGTTGCGGCAGCCTGGTCTGTGGCGAAGTTTAACTTTCCAGGTAAATCATTCCTGACGACCATTATTGATCTCCCCTTCTCGGTTTCACCTGTGATCGCGGGTATGATGCTGGTGCTGATTTTCGGTACCCAAGGCTGGATGGGTTCTTGGCTGATGGATCACGATATCAAGATCCTTTATGCAGTGCCTGCGATTGTCTTGGCGACGATCTTCATTACTGTACCTTTTGTTGCACGTGAGTTGATTCCGTTAATGGAAGCACAAGGCACCGAAGAAGAAGAAGCTGCGATTGTACTCGGTGCGTCTGGCTGGCAGACTTTCTGGAAAGTGACCCTGCCCAATATCAAATGGGGTCTGATCTACGGCGTGATTCTATGTAATGCGCGGGCCATGGGTGAATTTGGTGCGGTGTCGGTGGTTTCTGGCCATATCCGTGGTGAAACCAATACCTTGCCGCTACACGTCGAAATTCTTTATAACGAATATACCTTTAGTGCTGCGTTTGCCGTGTCTTCGCTTCTGGCTCTCCTCGCAATTGTGACCCTGATTTTAAAAACATGGGTGGAACTGCGCCAGGAAAAACAAGACAAACGTAATGAAGATTCAACAGTTTCCTAAGGAATGCCCACATGAGTATTCAAGTACAAAATATTGAAAAACACTTTGGTGCATTCCACGCACTAAAAAACATTTCGCTGGATTTCCCAGATGGTCAACTGGTCGCACTTCTTGGCCCATCCGGCTGTGGTAAAACCACTTTGCTACGGATTATTGCCGGTCTGGAATCTGCGGATGGCGGTCAGGTGATTTTAGAAGGTCAGGATGCCACCAATGTACATGTACGGGAGCGTGAAGTTGGCTTTGTATTCCAGCACTATGCCCTATTCCGCCATATGACGGTATTTGACAATATTGCCTTTGGTTTGCGTGTGCGTCCGCGTAAAACCCGTCCATCGGAAGCAGAAATCAAGAAACGTGTGACTCGTTTGCTCGACTTGGTTCAGCTTGGTTTCCTGGCTGACCGATATCCAGCTCAACTTTCTGGTGGTCAGCGCCAGCGTATTGCCCTTGCACGTGCTTTGGCAGTTGAACCGCGTGTATTATTACTGGATGAACCTTTCGGTGCACTGGATGCCAAAGTCCGTAAGGAGCTACGTCGCTGGTTACGTACCCTGCATGACGAATTGCATATCACCTCGATCTTTGTAACCCATGATCAGGAAGAAGCACTCGAAGTTGCAGATCAGATCGTAGTAATGAACAAAGGCAATGTGGAACAGATCGGATCTCCACGTGAAGTCTATGAAACCCCGAAAACTCCATTTGTATTCGACTTTTTGGGTCAGGCGAACCGTTTTGAAGGTCAGAACCATGGCGGCCTCATCCAGCTCGGTGAAGATCGCATTCAATTCGAGGGTGCAAAAAATGCCGCTCAAGGTGAAGTGATTTTATTCGCGCGCCCAGATGAGCTACGCATTCATGCACAGCCACACGACAATGCCATTCAAGCGACCTTCATTCGTGAATTATGGATCGCGGGTAAAGTCGTTGCAGAGCTAAATGACCGTCAAGGCAACCTGATCGAAATTTTACTAACACCTGATGAAGCGAGAGCGCATCAATTCCGCCCAAATCAAACCGTGTGGTTAAGTGCGGTGAATTTGCATTTATTTGAAAACCAGGTCGCTTAAGATCAAAAGATGGGGCTTTAAAATGCCCCATCCTCTTCTAGGGTAAGAGAATTATGAATTTCCAACAATTAAGAATTATACGAGAAACGGTTAGACAAAACTTTAATTTAACTGAAGCTTCTGCTGCGCTTTATACTTCACAGTCCGGGGTAAGTAAGCATATTAAAGATCTGGAAGATGAACTGGGGGTGCAGTTATTTATCCGTAAAGGTAAACGTCTACTGGGCTTAACCGAACCAGGTCAGGCACTTTTAGGCATTGTGGAACGCATGCTGGTCGATGCCGACAATATCAAACGTCTGGCCGATGATTTCAATAAAGTCGATGAAGGCACATTGACGATTGCCACGACGCATACCCAGGCGCGTTATGTGTTGCCACCAATTGTCAGCCAATTCAAAAAAGAATTCCCTAAAGTACATTTGATTTTGCAACAGGCCAGCCCGATTGAAATCACGGAAATGCTACTGCAAGGTCAAGCGGATATCGGTATTGCGACCGAAGCACTCACCACTGAAGATAATCTGGCCAGCGTACCTTACTATAACTGGCAACACAGTATTATTACCCCGCAGAATCATCCACTGGCAAGCAAAGAACACGTGCTCATCGAAGATCTGGCGCACTACCCGATTATTACCTATCATGGTGGTTTTACCGGTCGCTCCAAGATTGATACCGCCTTTGAAGAAGCTGGTTTTGATGTAGATATTGTGATGTCCGCGCTTGATGCCGATGTCATCAAGACCTATGTAGAAATGAATATGGGCATCGGCATTGTCAACGATGTGGCCTATGACCCGGAGCGTGATTACCGCTTAAAGCAGATTAAAACCGATATTTTCGGCGTAAATACTACTTGGATTGCAGTGCGTAAAGGTCATTTATTACGCGGTTATGGCTACGAGTTTATTTCCCTCTGCTCACCAGACGCAGATATTAAGGCACTGAAAAAAGTGGCTTATCCAGACGAATAAAGTGCAATATTTTAAGTTTTTAATCAAAGAGGCGAATAGCCTCTTTTTTATTTTTTGGTAGATAAAGAATATAAATATCAAGCATAATCACATGCATAATAAATTGAATTATACCAAGATGATCAATCATAAATTTGCTCTTTTCTCCACGGGCTTGTTTTTCTCCGGGGCAGGTTATGCAGCAGCGTTTGAACAATCTAACCAAAGCATCCAATCGTTTTTTGAAAAAAATCATTATGCTGAAGTTTCATTGGCCTGGGTTCGCCCTGATATCAGCGGTCAGGTACAACATACCGAAGAGCTACAACAATTAGGCATCACCGATTTTTCAACAGGAAATCTTACCCATAACCAATTGATCTCCAATGCCACATTAAAATTCCAGTTGCATCCTCAAGTGTCGTGGGGACTGATTTATGATCAGCCTTATTCTATAGATATCGCTTATCGTTATGATCCTGTTTTTGCAGGTGCAGCACTTCCTATTGAGGCTGCTACCATTCAGTTTAAGAGCCATAATGTGACCTCATTAATTGGCTTTCAACCAGACGATGACTGGAATTTTTATACAGGGCTAAGTTATCAGAGTTTAGAAGGAAATTTATATTTAGCTGGGCAGACATTTTATGTATTCAATGGTTATCGGGCCACATTTGAACGAGATCCCGGTTGGGGCTGGCTTGCAGGAATCAGTTATCAGATTCCAGAATATTTTTTTAGAACCGCACTGACCTATCGTTCTGCAATCACTCATCACAATAAAACCACTGAATCGATTGTTGTAGGTACGAATCCAGCACCTTATACAGAAATTCAAACTCCTCAGTCAGTAAATCTGGATTTTCAGACAGCTTTAACTGATCGAAATGCGTTCTATGGCACGCTGCGTTGGTCGAACTGGCAAAATTTCGTGATCCAGCCGCCTAAATTTGGCGCTGTAATTGACTATGCAGCCTTACAGTTCCCTGAAGTAAAATCTTTTAGAATGATTGATTATCGTAAGGATCAATGGTCTGGAAAAATCGGACTTGCTCATCAATGGCCAACTTTTGGCATAAATTCGATCGAACTTTTATGGGATTCTGGTACAGGAAATCCGGCTTCAACCCTGAATCCGAGTGATGGCTATTGGGGCATTGGACTAGGTCATCTTTATAAAATTCAAGAAACCTGGGATATTGCTACAGGACTATATTATTTAAAGTTTCAACAACCTGAAATTTCCTCATCCGAACCTATTACGCCACAGATTGCAGGTTTATCTGCAGTTTCTGATAACAGTGCCTGGATCCTAGGTTTTAAACTGGGCTATCACTTTTAAAATTGTTCTAAAAAATAAAAAAACGAGCCGAAGCTCGTTTTTTTTATGAGACTAAAACTTAGAAGCGGAAGCTTACACCGAGTTTAGCCACTGGTAGCCATTCGTATTCATTGTCATTACGAATATTACGTTCTTCACGTTCCACCTGATCAGCAAAGTCAGCAATAACACCATCTGTACTTACGGCAGTCCCTGTAGGAGTTAAGTTAACTGTTGGATTGCCATTGTAGTATGCGCCAATCTCACCAAATACGCCCCAACGGTTAGTAATTGCTGGAGAGAAACCAATCCCTACATAAGGAGCAATATTATTTTTGTAAGATAATTGACCATTAATACGAGCATCTCCTACCGCCTCGAATTCAACATCATTTACGCGGAAAGTTTCTCCACCACGGACACGACGATCAATATCATAATCATTGTCAATATATGCTACACCGGCTGCCATATAGAACCAGTTGGCCCAAGGACGAATTTCAGCGTTCAAGTAAGTCAGGTTATTGTCCATATCCAGGTCATATTTAGAACCATTGATTGACAAATCATCCGACCAAGAGATATCACCGCCGTTATAACCTAAAGTTACGCCTACATATGGGTTAGCACTCCAGGAAATTGCACCACCATAACCGGTAGTACCGACTTCAGCACGAACAGAAGCTGGTTTAAAGAAAGAGAATTCAGCAACGCCTTCATCTGTTACGATTGTTTCATCAGCAGCCATTGCAGAACTTGCTGCTAGAGCTAAGACTGATACTGCTAAAATGTTATGTAAAGATTTCATTATTTCTCTCCTCAAAAGAACTTATTTTGATCATTAGTTATTCGTGATAGGCTCAATATAAAGGACTTAAAAAATATTTTTTATTCACATTTTGCTCATCTTTTGTTATTTTTTGATACAAATTAATTTTTCTTGTTCAGAACCAAGCATTTTCTAACACTTCTCCTACATTTCAACATAATGAAAAAGTACACTTATCACTTTAATAATTTCACGCTTTCTACACTTTTGGTTATTTTTCATCTATTTTTAGTGCTTTCAACTATTTTTCCTGCAATATAGTGTAAAATCTAGAAAATTTTTTTCTGGAAGGAAGATCATGTCGCAGCTTTCAACAATCATTGAACAAGCGTTTGAAGACCGTGCGAATTTCACAGCTGCAGATTGCTCTGCTGAAATCCGTCAAGCAGTTGAGGAAGTAATTGCTGGTCTAGACAATGGTACTTTACGTGTTGCTGAAAAAATCGATGGTGAATGGGTTGTTCATCAATGGATTAAAAAAGCGGTATTGTTATCATTTAAATTGAACGACAACAAACCAATGGAAGCTTGTGATCTTCGTTTCTATGACAAAGTAGAGACTAAATTCTCAGGTTGGACTGAAGAACAATTCAAGGCTGCTGGCGTACGTGTTGTACCGCCTGCTGTCGCACGTAAAGGTTCTTTCCAGGCTAAAGGCGTGATCTTGATGCCTTCTTATGTCAACATTGGTGCTTATGTAGATGAAGGCACGATGGTTGATACTTGGGCAACTGTAGGTTCATGTGCACAAATTGGTAAAAATGTTCACTTGTCAGGTGGTGTAGGTATTGGTGGTGTGCTTGAACCGCTTCAAGCGAATCCAACCATTATTGAAGATAACTGCTTTATCGGTGCACGTTCTGAAATCGTTGAAGGCGTAATCGTTGAAGAAGGTTCTGTGATTTCAATGGGCGTATTCATTGGTCAATCAACCAAGATTTATGACCGTGCCACTGGCGAAATCCATTATGGTCGCGTACCAGCAGGTTCTGTCGTTGTTGCAGGTAGTCTTCCATCTAAATGTGGTACTTACAGCTTATATGCTGCCATTATCGTAAAAAAAGTTGATGCACAAACTCGTTCTAAAACAAGTCTGAACGATCTATTACGCGAAGACTAAGATGTTTTAACTTAGAGGATACATTCGTGTTCCTCGGAGCCTCAACCGCTCCTCGTCTCTACGATTAGTAATAATCGTAGGGATTTTTATTTTTATACCCGGTTATTTATTTCTCATTGGTTAGTTTTGTTATGAATACGCTTCGATCTTCCGCAATTCCTGTCTCTGATCCATCTGCGGGTTTACGCATTACGGAGATTTTCTATTCATTGCAAGGTGAAGCCAATGCCGCAGGACTGCCAACAGTATTTATCCGTTTAACCGGTTGCCCATTGCGTTGTAGCTATTGTGATACCACCTATTCCTTTGAAGGCGGTGAGCGTCAGTCTCTGGACGATATTATCCAGACCACGCTAGATTTTAAAACCCCTTACGTCTGTGTGACCGGCGGTGAACCACTGGCGCAGCCCAATGCCCTGCCCCTGATGCAGCGACTTGCAGATTTAGGATGTGAAGTTTCACTTGAAACCAGTGGCGCTTTAGATGTATCCAAAGTGGATCCGCGTGTTTCCAAAGTTTTAGATTTAAAAACGCCAACTTCAGGTGAAGTTGCACGAAATTTGCTTTCTAATCTGGATCATTTAACTGCACATGATCAAATCAAGTTTGTGATATGCAATCGTGAAGACTATGAATGGTCAAAGCAGCAGTTAGAGCTGTACCAACTTCAAGACAAAGTGAGTACAGTTTGGTTTTCGCCTGCATTTGCAGTTGAAAAAGGTGCGGTTCGTTTACCACCACTGGCACGTGATTTGGCTCAGTGGATTTTAGAAGACCATCTCCCTGTTCGTTTCCAGTTACAGCTGCACAAGTTGTTATGGAATGATGAAACTGGTCGTTAATTTTTTGTAAAGTATTTTTTTGGAGAATCAGCTTATGCGCCCTCGTGCCATTGTCCTGTTATCTGGCGGATTAGACTCAACAACATGTCTGGCTTGGGCGCAGGCACGCTATGAATGTATCGCACTCAGTTTTCGATATGGTCAGCGTTCAACGACCGAGCTGGATGCAGCA
This sequence comes from Acinetobacter sp. RRD8, assembly GCF_031844225.1. Classification (GTDB taxonomy): domain Bacteria; phylum Pseudomonadota; class Gammaproteobacteria; order Pseudomonadales; family Moraxellaceae; genus Acinetobacter. The sequence goes on along the minus strand of NZ_JAUZUU010000004.1, from coordinate 11,437 downwards.
AAAGCTTTAACGCAACGTGCGGGTGTGGAACATCGAGTGATCAATATTGATCTGGGTAATCTGGGTGGCTCAGCCCTTACCGATCATAGTATTGAGGTACCCGACCATGAACAGGCTGGCATTCCGATTACTTACGTTCCTGCACGTAATACTATCTTCTTGTCTTACGCTCTAGCCGCGGCAGAAGTGTTCGAAGCTGAAGCGATTGTCATCGGAATTAATGCGGTTGATTACTCCGGTTATCCGGATTGCCGTCCGGAATTTATCGAGGCATTTGCCAACATGGCACGCCTTGCGACCAAGGTTGGCGTAGAGGGTCAGGCGCTCAAATTTGAAACACCTTTGTTACATTTATCCAAAGCAAATATCATTCGCTTAGGTATTGAACATGGCGTAGACTACAGTCAAACGGTGTCATGCTATCAAGCAGATGACCAAGGACGTGCCTGTGGCAAATGCGACAGTTGTCGTTTACGTAAACAGGGTTTTGCGGACGCAGGTGTTGAAGACCCGACACGTTATATACCGTAATAACAAGGTAGAGTTTATGAAGAATTTAAAATCAAGCATCGTGCTTTCAGCAATTGTTTCAGCTGCTGCTATGTTCGCAACTACGGCTCAAGCGGCTGATGACAAATTACAACAAGCTTATAAAAGCACCAATGTAAAATCTGCATTGATCAATGTTTGTAAAAATGAAACTGGCAAAAGTAAAAAATTGACGGCTGCTGAAGTCAGCAAATATTGTGGTTGTGCTATTGAAGCAGATGGCAAATTAACCAATGCACAAAAATGGGAAATTCAAAGCACTATTAACCAGAAGAAAAGCCCAGGCACTTTAGCTTTTGTACAGAAGCAGAATAAAGATCTTCAAGCATGCTTTGGTCCACAGTTAACAGGCAAACTGAAAACTTTGACTGAAGAAGCAATGAAATCAGCTCAAGCGGCACCAAAGAAATAAGATCTGATTATTCTTTGATAAAATAAGCCACTATAATGTGGCTTATTTTTTTGAAAAAATTTAAAGAAAACAGGAGTTTTTATGTCTGAAATTAGTTTGCTTGACCAGAATTTTCCTGCGACGACAGGCGAAATCAATTTAACCCAGTTGAATACAGAATGGCTGGTGATTTATTTTTATCCTAAAGATTCTACGCCGGGCTGTACGACTCAGGCAGTTGGCTTTTCCTGTTTAAAAGATCAGTTCGATGCTTTAAACACCACAATTCTTGGCGTATCCCGTGATTCGGTAAAAGCGCATCAGAACTTTACTGAAAAGCAGAATTTGAGTATCAATCTGATCAGCGATAAAGAAGAGGTGTTGTGCAATCATTTTGATGTGATTAAAGAAAAGAACATGTATGGCAAACAAGTGATGGGCATTGAGCGTTCAACTTTTATTTTCCATAACGGTGAACTGGTTAAAGAGTACCGCAAAGTCAAAGCAGCAGGTCATGCAGAACAAGTTTTGGAAGATTTAAAAGCTTTGCAAGCTGCTTAATTGTATGCTTGTGTATGAATAGAAGCTCGAAACATTCGGGCTTTTTTTTACGATAACATTTGTATAATCAAGTATTTTATATTTCCCCTAATTCATTTCACACTGTCCTGATAGATGAAGATTCACTTTATCTCCTACCCCGGCAATTCCTTTTTTCATACCAAAATCCCTACGGTTAATCACGGCATATGCCTGAACATCAAGCAGCTTGGCATTCGACATACTGGGTTTAAAGGTTGTTTCGAAAATCACTGGCTTGGTCACACCACGCAGGGTTAAATGACCTAAAACATTGTATTTGCCATTGCCTAGATCTTTAAACTGGATACTTTTAAAAATTACAGTCTTATATTTTTCTACATAAAACAGGTCTTCGCCCAAAATCATATGTTTAAATAGCGGCTTACTAAAGCTTAAACTTTCTACATCCATGACCAGATGGGTTGAGGCATTTTGCGGTGCTTTAGCATCAAACTGCATCGTGGATTGAACCTGATTGAACTTGGCTTTAACCACAGTAAGACCCATCGACTTAATCTCAAAACCGACATCACTTTTGGGAGTTAAGGTCCATGATCTTGCAAAAGACTGACTAGTCAAAGCCAAACAGATCGCTAGGCTAAGGAGCCCAGTTTTTATTATTGTTTTCAATTTTAAATCCACCTTGTTTAATTTCTTATTGATCGGATTTAAGTACACGGCTTAATCTGAAACTAAATTTTCTTGTTTTTTGAACGAACAGGTTTTCGTTCTTTTTATACCAGTTTATTGAAGTTTTTGTAAAATCATTCATGACTAACGGACAAAATACTTGCGCTGATTTTTCTCTGATAAGTGGCCCTGCTAGGCGAGCAGGAGACTGGTTTCATCTTATAAAATTTTGATTTTATAAATTTTTTATACAAACAGATCGTTTATTTTAAGTTCAATTTATATTGGAAATATCCATGTGCTTGCAGCACTGAAAAGAGTTGTTTTCTACGCTGCCTATTCACGATCACTATCTAAAATGACACGCTTAGACAACTCTTAACCGATCTATCAGCTTTCGTAGCCTGAATCAAATACTGAGAATTAATGACACTGCGACGCCCCACATGGTACAGGCAATAATAGCATCCAGTATTTTCCATGCTTTTGGATGTTGGAACCAAGGCGTCAGTATCTTTGCCCCATATCCCAAACTAAAGAAGAAAAACCAGGAAGCACAGACAGCGCCTAAAGCAAACCACCATTTTCCTAAGGCGTATTGAGTTGAAATTGATCCAATCAATATAACTGTGTCTAAGTAAACATGCGGATTCAGCCAGGTAAAAGCCAGGCAGATCATCAGTACTTGCAGAAAATGCTCTGTGAGCTGATCACTTGGTGCCAAAACCTCTGTTGATTTAAATGCACTGATCGCATGATGTAAACCATAATAAAATAGGAATCCTGCGCCAATATATTTAGAAAATATAACAATATCCGGATAATGTTCAATGACACGCGCAAAGCCCAGTACGCCAAGCAGAATTAAAAGGGAATCAGACAAGGCACAAATCACACAGACCCAAAACACATGCTGCTGTTTTAAACCTTGTTTTAATACAAAAGCATTCTGTGCACCGATACTGACAATCAGGCTCATTCCCACAGCAAAACCACTCATCATATAACTGAACATCACATTCCCCTTTTTTTGAATAAATGAATTATTCAACAAAATGAGTGCGATTAATTAAAACTAAGTTAATATCAATTTAACTAAATTATTTTTAGATAATAGATATGCTGAATGCGAAACAATGTGATGCTTTTTATGCAGTTGCAAAAACGGGAAGTTTCGATCTGGCTGCCGAACAGCTAAATATTACCGCCTCGGCAGTCACCCTTCGTGTTCAAAGTCTGGAAAAAAAATTGGGACAATTGCTTTTGGTCAGAGATCGGCCTTGCCGCGTGACCCAATCCGGGCAAACCTTATTGCATTATTTACAGCATCAACGTTTGCTAGAACAGAATCTGATGCAGGATTTGGGTGGACAATTGCAACAAGAAGGTTTCTATTGTCTGAATATTGCCACCAATGCTGATTCGCTCGCGACCTGGCTATTACCGACCTTACAAGCCCAGCTGATCCAGCATAAAATTGTGTTGCATTTTCAAGTAGACGATCAATCACAAACCCATCATCTGTTAGAAGCAGGTCTCGTCAATGCCTGTTTGAGTACTGAAGCCAAGGCAATGAAAGGTTGTCGGGCGGAATTGATCGGACAGATGCAGTATCGGCTGGTCGCCACCCCTAAGTTTTCCCAAAACTGGTTTCGTCAAGGTGTACATCGGGATGTGCTACGCCTTGCCCCTGCCATTATTTTTAATGAAAAAGACCAACTACATACTCAATTTATTCAGCACGAATTTGGCCTGAACCTTGCTCAATATCCTCATTTTTTTATTCCATCGACCCATGCATTTTTTGATGCGATTGTCATGGGTCTAGGCTATGGCTGGCTGCCGGACTATCAAACCAGGGATTTGCTGGAGTCAGGCCGACTTCTTGAACTTTCAAATGAGATGCGAATTGAAGTGCCGTTGTATTGGCATCACTGGAAAGAACAGTCTCCTGCTTTAGAAATCCTTGGGGAATGTTTGAAACAGCATGCTCAAACTACCATGAATCAACCCATAACAACCTGATACTTTTAAACCAGATTGGTTTTATCATTCTGGACAAATTTTTCACTGAGTTGCTGATAGATCGGAGTTTTTTGGAAATTCTCTAAAAAATCAATCGTACCTTGTGGAAATTTATCCTGTTGAATTTCGCCACGATAATAAGCCTCACGCATCGGCGTGGCGGATAAGGCATCTTCCAGGCTGTCAAGTTCGACCATTTCCCATTCCGGGAAAAATTTTAAATAATAAGAAGAATCATCTTTAAAGTGCCCAATCAGCCCGACTTTGGCATTTGGTTCACTAACCTGGTTCACCAGCGATTTCACCAGCTTTTGCCATTTTTCATCATTATAAACATCTATGACTTCTACAAATTTGATCCGAGCTTGATCTTCAGGACTAAAATTTGACAGGATCATGGCTTCTCGCTCCGAAGCCAAAAATGGATTCTTGATATTGCGTTCATTTTGCGCAGAACCGAGAGCCAAAATCACATGTTGACTGTGTTGCAGGGCAATGTTAATCGTTTGCATGTGTGCCAGATGAAAAGGCTGAAAACGGCCAATGAAAACCAGATAATCAAATGTATAGTTCATAAGGGATCAGTTTTTTATGACTCATGAGTTGTGCTGCCCCAATAAATATGCGACATAATCATTCCCATAAAATCAAATTAAGTTTTAAAGCAAGGATAGTACGATGACACTGAGCTGTATTCAACAACCTCATGAGCATTTGAATGCGAATTTAGAACATGGTGTACTCACTTTAGCCATTAATCGTCCGGAAGCGAAAAATGCGTTATATAGCGAGCTTTATTTATGGATTGCGAAAGCCTTGGATGAAGCAGATCAGGCGCCTGAAGTTCGTGTAGTTGTATTGCGTGGTCAGGATGCAGACTTTAGTGCGGGCAATGATATGCAGGATTTTATGAAATCTGCTGCGAAGAAAGGTCAGGCACCCGCTGCTGAAGGCCCGCCGTTTGTTTTACTCAAATCTGCTGCAAAATTTTCCAAGCCTTTGATTGCTGCGGTGCGTGGTGTTGCAATCGGCATTGGCGTGACGATCTTATTACATTGTGATCTGGTCTATAGTGACAATACTGCCCTGTTCCAGATTCCATTTGTCAGTCTGGGTTTATCGCCTGAAGGCGCTTCAAGCAAGCTGTTGATTCAGCAAGCGGGTTATCATAAAGCGGCCGAATTATTGCTGACTGCGCAAAAATTCAATAGCGAAAAAGCACTCGACGCAGGTCTGGTAAATAGCATTGAAGAAGATGTTTACACTAAAGCAGCAGCACAAGCTGCCCAGCTCTCTGCCCTGCCATTAGCATCACTGGTGCAATCTAAAACCTTGATGAAACACAATGTGAATGAAATTGTAGAATGGATTGACCATGAAGCAGAAATTTTCATGCAGCGTGTTGGCTCGCCAGAAATGCTGGAAGCGGTTCAAGCGTTTATGCAAAAACGTAAACCTGATTTCACACAATTCAACTAATTTTCAAACTTATGAGTTCAACGAGGTGGTTTAGACTGCCTCAATCTTTTATTTTTCTAAGAATCTGAAGTATGCCAAATCAAAACTCCCAAACCTCTTCCGAAACAACAGATAGTTCAAATCCAGAAAAGAAACGTTATTACGAACCTGCACCTCAAGATATAGATATAGATAATTTTCGTAAGGTGATTGAAAGCCGACGTTCGGTGCGTAAATTTACCAAAAAGCCAATTCCTGTCGAAATTCTGGATGCCTGTCTGGATCTGGCGTTATTGGCCCCAAATTCGTCGAACTTGCAGCCTTGGACTTTTTATGTGGTACAAAATCCGGGCAAGAAAAAACGTCTGGTCAAAGCCTGTATGAGTCAACTGGCAGCCAAAACAGCTTCTGAGCTAATTGTCTGTATCGCACGTACCGACCGTATCGATGAAATGGCGAAACGTAATGTGAATGAATTTCCATTTCCAGAAGCTCCGCCCGCGATTAAGAAATACTATAAATATATTCCCTACAACTATAAGACTGGTTATCTGAATGCTTTTGGTAACTTTAAGAAAGTGGCTTTCAAAGTTGCCCGTACACTGGACAAACAAATGCCAGTGTCTGCTTTCAGCCCAGCTGATGCGAAACTGTGGGCGACCAAAACGACGGCGCTTGCTTGTGAAAATCTGGTTTTAGCCTTGCGAGCCTATGGTTTTGACAGCTGTATGATGGAAGGTTTCGATGAGCCGATGGTTCGTGAAATTCTGAAATTAAATGATGAACAGTATCCGGTCATGGTAATTGGTGCGGGTGAACGTGCCGAAGATGGAGTATTCTTCCCGCAGTACCGTTTTGATCGTGAACTGTTTATTCAGAAGATTTAAGCTTCGTATCTATACAAATTAAATACCTTAAATCTGATAGATATCTTGTGACATGGATGTCACATAATTCACTCTTTATGCGCTACAAACGATATAAGATAAATCTTAAGGGAAACTTCATATTTTTTATTAATGCTCTTTCATAAGCTGTTTTTTACTCAGCTCCAAGTTGTATATTCCAGCAATCAAATTGAATCTCAAGCCAAGTCTTTTTCCTTTGTTACGATATCGTGCAGCCAGGATCTTTAAAGCTTTCACACTACCAAATACATGCACAATTCCGATTCTTCTTCCATTAATTTTTTGATTATAAGTTTTGAGTTCAAGATCCAATTTAGTGATTTCTCTAGTTAAATTTCTTTTTAATCGAGAATTAAGCTGAACTAAAAAGTTTAAAAAAATTTTACACAATCACACAAAATGTCTATTGCGGAATCTAAAAGATAGTTTATTTTTCTTCTATTTTTCATGAAGATAATTTTTATACTTTTAAAGTATAAAAAAATTAAAATATTAAATATCAATATAAAACAATATCTTAATATGCTTTAAAAAGACTTACAAAACTATCTTAAGCTTACTGAATTAAAGTTAAGGCAAAAAGAAAGATGAATTTTCCGAAATAAAAAAATGCTAACCGGAACAAATATTTAAGTATTTCTTAATTGAAAATGGTATTTTTTGTGATAGATCATTTAATCATTAAGATGATTTAATCAGTTCGCATAATAACAATAGATAAATAAAAAAAAATGTGACTGAAATTTTGGCTCTCTAGTTCTTTTATAAAAAGAGGCTCGAAGAAGCAAAAAAGAATTAGAGGGTTCATCTTAAAAAGAAGTTAAATAGGAGGTGAAGACGTACTGAAGATAAGATTCATAACCTTATAATAGGATAGTAAATATTTTGAAATAAAATGCATTTTTTAAACAAATTAAAAAGACCCTAACATATAGAAGAGTTGAGGCCATGACAAAAAAGTACAGTAAATTTTTATCCATTCCTACAGATTTTAATTTAGAAGATTCACCCTATCATTGGATTAGTCAAGTGCATACCCAATATGTGCAAAATGTTGACTATACCTTAAAGAAATACGGTTTAGACAATTCTCGCAGACGTATTTTGCTGGCATTAAAATTTAAAAATAGAGCGAGTATTTCTGATTTATCTGACATGTTGATTTATAAGATGTCGACCACTACTAAAATCATCTATCGCCTAAAAGATGAGGGATTAGTACATACTTATTCCTGTGAGGATGATGCACGAATTACCCGAGTATTATTAACCGAAAAAGGTCAGCAAATGATTAAAAAGATTAATGATCTTAGCGTTGTTGTACTAGAGCAATCTTTCGATGGTTTAACACCGTTGCAAATTGAAAAAATGCTACACAGTCTTAAGCATATTTTCCGCAATCTAGCTCCTTCGCATTAGTTGAATTAAAGGGAAATTAAAGTATATAAAAATTGAGTTAAAATGAGGGGAAATTATATTTTTTAAATTTCAGGAAATAATATTATAATAATTCGCATAAAAGATATCTATTTAAAATAATAGATATCTTTTATAATTAAAAAAAATAATCATCTGTTTAATTAATATTTATATAATAACAACATTTAAAAAATTAATTCAAATCATAAATTATTTTAACTAGATCAAAGCCAATTACGGAACAGCATTAAAATTTAATCTAGATTTAAACCTAGGAGCAAACTAATGAAAATAAAATATCTAGTAATCTGCGTTATCTGCTTATTAACTGGCTGTCAAGCAACGGCACCGCTTATGAAGAATAGTATCACTTTTGTTGTAGGGCCATCCGACTTTGAGCATAACTTTGTTTTTAAAAACAATTGGCCATTGTGTCGTAATTTTTATGATAGCGATGGAAATATGCCTGTAAAAAGAAAAACTAAATATTTAACTACAGATAACACTTGTAAAGTATCTCCTGAAGGTTATGTGCCTGAACAAATTATTATTGAATATGCCCCTTGGTTGACTTATGAAGAGCAAATAAAAAAAGGATATGGTGTTCCTGAAGAACTACGTTATGCTCAAGGAGAAGAGGCAGCAAAAAAAAGACTCGCTATAATGGCAGCGCAACAGGAAGGTGTAGCAAAAATCCCAGCCACAGCATGGAACCGTATTGTACTAACTCCTCCTCAAGAAGTAGAAAAATATAAGTACCAAGTTTCTGAAGGTAAAGGCAACCGTAGTCAAGGTAAAGAGATTCATTACCTCATTTCCCTGAATCCCGATGGTAGCTACGACATAAAAACCAAATTGTATTGGGTCTCAAAATATCAAGAATTCTGGAATTGAATTTCAATTGTAAGCCTATGATAAAGTCCGTTTGATTTCAGAGGTTTCTACTTATATAGATAGCTATATATACCTAACTCAAGCTCATATTGTTCTCAATTTCCGATAATCAATCCAGTTACAATGAAACCCGACGGGTACACGAACCGGTAAATGAATGGTTGCAATCGGTCCTGTCGTCATCTGCTGTGCATCCAGAATCACCACTTTGGATGGGCATCCGTCTAGAGCATGAACATAAGACATGAGCCAGCCCTCATTTTCAGCTTGCGCCCCTTCCCGTGCGACGAATATCACCTCTCCTGTTACCCAGTTTTCTCCAAAAGAATAGCTTTCTGAATTGCCAGTTTCCACATCATGGCTCAAAAGAGTATTGCTGCTGACATGAAAAGGATCATCAAACTCGCCAAAGGAAATAGTGTAGACATAGTGATAAGGCCGTCCGGTATAAGCTTCATTAATCTGTGGGAATTCCTGTTTCATCTCGGATAATATCGTCCGAACCACTTTTCCAGTACCGTGTTCAAAAATGAATCGTTCTAGCCGAATATCCTGATCTTCAATCGGTCCCTGAATCGAACTGACCAAGGCTTTAGAGTGCACCACCACATCCATAACCACATCACCAGAATCCAGCTCATAAGCATTCACGGTATGAAAAATAAAACAGGGATCAATCTCATACCAGCGAATATCAATTGCTTTACCGCCAAAAGGCAATATACCAATGCGTGCCTGCCGTTTTGGATTCCATTGATATGGCAACATTGAACCCTTTAAAGCACTGCGTACAGAAAAGTTCACATTCAGGTCCAGAATCAGCACCTGAGATCTGGTAATGGCACAATCATGAATCATCGGACCATGTTTCACTGGAATGTCGACATAATGTTTCAACTTACCTTTTGAATCTATCTGCAAATAAAAAACTTTGTTCTGACTTAAAGCATCATAACAAATCGCATGAATATCGCCCGTTTCAGGATCAATATGCGGATGGGCAGTAAATGGAAAATCCTGATCATCTTCAAATAAATGATGTCGTTTTGACTCCAGTGCAGCATTCAACTCAACTGGATATGCACCCGCTTCTACCAGTGCCCAGATTTTTCCGGCAAAGTGGATGACATTGGTATTGACTGCATCCGCGACACCTCGCGTTTTACCGGGAATTTGTGGTCGATGAAGTTTTTTCTGCACACTGGCAGAACCGATATAACTGCTTTTATACCAATGTGCCTCACCACCCTTCAGTCTGAGCGCATGCAACATGCCATCGCCCGTAAACCAGTGATAGTTGCGTGGGTTTTTGACTGTAATAGGATTTGGACCAATCCGCATTAATGCGCCATCCAGTTCTGCAGGAATTTGCCCTTCAACCTTTAAATTTGTGGAAAAGTGTTCCTGCCGCTCTGGTGCAAATATACCTTCCAGATAGGGATTTTCATGCGAATACGGAATGCGGCTGTGCAGGATTTCTGCACCGTACTGGATAGATTTACTGAGGGTATTCTTAAGCACACTGCTCAGCAGTTTTGGCCACGGCATTGTTATTTTCCTTATTGTATTTTTTCTTTGGATTATTCTGGAAGAAATGATAATAACAAAAGCAGGTCGGCTGGTTTCTGAATCTAGATTAACGGCGCGCTAAGTTAAACGCGCCGCAGCAGAGCATCAATTTTATAATTTTAGACTTTGATATCCAGAAGCTGAATAAACTCAAAGGCCGGCTCTTCATAAGGATGACTTTCTTTCAGCGCCTTGGCCACTTCGACCGCCTTTTCATCAGGCACCAAAATTTCTACCCGCCATTCTTCCACCTGTTCCAGTTTACCCACTTCACCAATATGAGGATCTGCACCTTCCTGTGGTTTAAACTGTCCGGTTCCTAAAACTTGCCAGGCACAGTCCGTATACTCACCAATGCCGCCTGCCCCTGCTGCAAATATCGCATTCTTGGTGTCTTCCAAATTTTCATCCGGCACGTAATAAATCAGCTTTAACATATATTCCTTCCTGAAATTCAGATACTTGCCGTATTATTAAGGGCTTGGGTAATCATCTTCAATGCAGGATTTTGAGAATTCTTGTTAAATGTTGCATACAAGCCCAGTTTTGGCAGTGCCTGATCAGTCTGGACAATTTTCACATGATCATTCAAAAAACGCAGTAAATATTCGGGCGCAAAACTAAAGCCCATGCCCATATTGGTCAGATTGATGTGTTGCAAGACATTGGTCACCCACAACAGCTGTTCATGTTCGAACTGATCAATGCAGAGCAGTTTATCCAGCTTTTCATAAAATACGGGAGATGCGTTCTGCTCGCACATAATCATATTGTGATTTTTCAGTTCCTGTAATTTCAGGATTCGATCCATAGGATGTAAATGCTGAGCGGCAACCAGATAAATTTGCTCGGTTAATAAATGAATATTGTCAAAATCGGGATGATCCAGATGAAAACGGGTAATACACAAATCCAGTTCAGCATTTTTTAGCCGCTGAATCTGTTCCATACAGGTCAGGCTATGCAGATGGATTTTTAAGTCCGGCATGTTTTTTTTAAGCTGTGCCAGAAT